>JAIMAE010000153.1 GCA_023512105.1 Bacillota bacterium
GCCAGTTCGGCGGCATATTCCTCGGGAATGGGCGGCATCTCCAGTGCAAACCGCCGGCAGAAATCTTCCACGCGTCCCACGTAATCCCGCCGCATGGCCTCATTGGTGCGCTTTTTGAGGCCCCAGCGCTGAAACAGCGCGTTGTTGGGAGAGTTGGCCCGCCCAAAGAAGCCCAGCGCGGTCGGAAAAACCCGATTTAACGCCTCTTGGACTTTGGGCCGGTTGGCTGGGTCCTGCAACAGGTCGCGCACGATTTGCTCCCCCAACCCCACGTGAAAGCGCTCCTCCGGCATCGTCTTGTGCGCCAGCCGCCGCAGCGGGAAGAAGGTGCAATCCTGCAGGTCCTCTAACTGCAAAATCTCCGCCAGGTCCACCACCGCCTTGATCACGCCGAATTCGACCCAATCCACCATCGGGTAGTCGAACAGGGTCAGAGGTCGGCGCCGTTCCCATGACACCCCGAGCTGGTCGGCTAAGCGCGCGAACAGCACGTGATGGCCGTACTCCTCCATGGTGGCCCGGCTGACCAGCCACTTGTATTTGGGGGTAGGGGCCAGCCGAATCGCCGGTTCGTCAAACGTCTGCGCCCCCGTCAGCTCGTTGATGGCGTGACTGGCCACGATCTTCTCGATCGCCAGCCGGTAGTCGGCCGGCATCTCGGCCAAACCGGCCACATCGGCGACGTTGCCGGTAAACACCTCTCCGGTTTCCATGCGCTTGCCTCCTCAAAAGCTGTGACTGTAGAGATTAGACCCGGCCGCTCTAAAGTTTCATTCTGCTCACGGCGACTTTTTATTTACCACTATACCCTATCCTATGGTCTTTCTCCGGGAAACGTCAAGCGGCTCCGCTATCCCCCGTGACCGGAGGCAAAGGCGGCTTCGCTCGCTCCGACCTCTCTGGCCTGTTCCACAAAGGGCTCGACCACCGGATCCAGCGAACGCAGCAAGGCCAATAGGCGCCGGCGCACCTCCCCGCCCGGCCAATCTTTGGGCAAAAGCTCCTTGGGCAGACCGGGATCTAAATGGAGAAACTTTCGGTATTCGTAGACCAGCGACACCCAGGTCCTAAAGGCCTCCGCTCCCGGCATCGCCGCTCCCCGGACCTCTGCCGGCCCTAGATCCTGGTGAAGAAACAGCCGGTAGCGGGCCGCCACCGCCTCGAGGTCCCAGGCCGAGGCGACCAGCTCCTGGGCGCTCCCCGGCCCCCGCCACTCCCCTTCAAAGGCCACGGTACGCCCGACCCCCACCTGCTCCAAGCGGCGGATCATGGTAGGCAGCAAGGGGAGCGGTGAGATCCAAGCCCCTTGTCCCAAAGAGCCGAAGCCAAGCCACGCCAGCTCCCGGCGCATCCGGTCGCGCAAGGCTCGCTCGGCCTCGGGAACGGAGTAGAGGAGGATGCGCCAGCGCCCATCCCAGGTCGGCTCGTCCTCGGCGTGAACCCGCGCCACCCCGGCGGCCAGCCATTCCCGGGCGTCCGCCGCCAGCCGGTAGCGCCGACGCCCGCCCTGCCGCTCCCCTTCCAATTGCCCCTCGCGCAGAAGGCGAAACAGCGCCGAGCGCACCGCCGCCTCGCCAAAGCCCAGGGTTCCCAACAGGGCGGTCATCTCCGGGAGGGTAAACCGTTCGCGGCGATGGAGATAGAACTCGCCATAGACGGTGTAAAACGCCGGTTTGACCTTCATGATGGCCTCCCTTCGCCTGTTCCCCCGTTTCCGCCGCTATCCGCCGCGCTGCGGCGACACCTCGGCCGAGGAGGACCCTCCCGGGGATGCCGCCCGCTCTTCCGGCGGCTTTAAGTTGTGAAACGCCCAGAAGTATACGGCGGCGTTGGCCAGTTGCGCCAGGGCGGCCACCGCCAAGGGGGCATCGATACTGATATTTTGCACCAACTCCGAGGAGAGGCTAGGCGCAAACGAGGAGGTGAATTGGCTAGGCAGATTGCCGAAGGCGGCCACCGCCGTCCGATTGCGCTCCTCGCTCACCCCCATCACAAACGATTGGCGCAGAGGAACCGAGATCGAGCCTACGGCCAGGCGGACGATGAAGATGACGCCGGAGATCCAAAAGCTGGGTGCCCAGATCATGGCCCCCAACAGGGCCACCACGGCATACCGGGTGAAGACCACGGTGCGCACCACTCCCCATCGGCGGGCCAGGGGGACGGCGGCGACCGCCGCCAAGGCCACCGCCACGTTGGAGAGGGTGTAGAGCGAGCCGATGGCCAGCGGGCCGACCCCGTAGCGGAGGTGAAACCAGTAGGTGAGAAAGGTCCCGGTAACTCCCCAGGCCAGTCCGGTGAGACTGTTGGTCATCCACAGTTTTCCAATTAAGCCCAGGGCGGCTCGACTAGGACCGGCGGAGCTCCGCCGCGGTGGCCCCTCCTTGACCACCCACACCGCGGCCAGGTAAGTCAGGCTAAAGATCCCACAGGCCCAAAACAGCAGCCGGTAGGCGGCGGTCCAGCTCAATCCTCCGTCGTGCAGGTTGTGAGGGAGCGTGGCAAAGGCGGCCCCGACGGCTCCCGCCAGCACCGAGACCAAAAAGACGGCCACAAAAGCCGCGTTGCGGCGTTCGGGAGGCAGGCGGTCGGCCAACAGGGCCTGGGTAGGTGGAAAGGTGGGGCCAGAGGAACCGCTGCTCCCGGCACCGCCCCCGGACCCCACCGCGCTGAGTCCAATCGCCAAACTCAGCACCCATAGGTGAGAACTGACCGCCATCAAGCAAATGCCCAAGGTACTGGCCATCCCCAAGACGAGCAAGGTGCGGCGCCGCCCAAATCGGTCGCTAAAGAACCCTACCGCCACCATCACCGCGGTGGTCAGCAGCGAGCCCAAGCTCAAGGCCAGGCCTACCTCCGCGGTCGAATAGCCGTCGGCGGCCAAAGACAAGGGAACCACCACCGACAACAGCGCGGTGGCCAAGTTGCGCAGCCCTTGGGAAGCAATCAACCACCCGACGTCCCCCCGCAGCCAACTCCAGGCCTCCCCCGGCCAACGGGCCTCTGCTCGCCTCATCTTGCCGCCCCCTCCCCGGTGTCGATCCCCGAATCAAATGTTAACCTCAAGACAGAAAAATGAGGAGAGGGCAGGGGCCAGAACTTCCCTGCACCGTCCGCTAGAAACTTCGCCCCCGCCCTTGACTTCCCTCGCCGGGGTGGTTAGTATAGGACTCAAATTAAATAGCTCCACGCTCTTATCCAGACAGGTAGAGGGACCGGCCCGATGACACCTGGGCAACCGGCGGAGTTCCGTGCGGTGCCAATTCCGGCGGTCGTATGACCGAGAGATGAGAGAGTACCGTGATCCACGGCCTCTCTCGACCGTGGAGTTTTTATTGGTAAGCCCTGTGAGAGGGACGAGGCCAGAGAGAGGATGTGACCCAGTGGCACGGATAGTGGAGTGGAAGCCCAAGACCACCTGTCCGCTCGACGTAATCGACTACCTGACCCAGCACGGGGTGTATTACGAGCACTGGGATTTAGACCACTTGCCCACCCGTCTGCGCACCGGATGGGACCTCAGCGGGCCGGAGCGCATCGCCACCATCGAGTCGCTGGCCGACCGGCTGGGCCGGGTGGCAGAGTCGTTTGGCTACATCTCCTACGACTTGGTCATCTTGGCGCCGGAGGTCACGCCGGACCTCGACCAGGCCCTGGAGACCTACCGCAAACCGCATCATCACAGCGAGGATGAGGTGCGCCTGGTGATTGACGGAGAGGTTGCGTACACCATGACCGCCAACGGCGCCACCTTCACGGTGGTGCTGGAACCGGGAGACCTCATCTCCATTCCGGCTGGAGTCAGCCACTTCTTTGAACTCACCCAAGGCCAGCGCCTGAAGGCGGTGCGCCTGTTTCAAAGCCAAGCCGGCTGGGTGGCCCAGTTCGACCCCCTGGGAGTGTTCTAAGCGCCCGTTGGCCTAGAAGATCCAGCGGTTGCGCTGCGCCCGTCCGGTGGCCAGGGCCAGCTCCCAGATGCCGCCCAAAAGCGCCCACAGCCAGACCAAGAGGTGCACCGGGGCTAGGATGAACCCCCCGATCCCGAAGGTGACGAGGCCTATTAGCCAGATTGCCCCGATCAGCCCAAGCTGGATCAGGCCAGAGAGCCACTTGCCCATGATCACGGTGCCCAGCCCTGGCAGAAACAGGTTAACGATGATGCCCACCACGATCCACACGCGCTCCATCGTTACTCCCTCCCTTCTTCCCTAACTATACTACGTTCTATCCCGCCGCCAAGCAGATCGGCGACTGAGCCGCGCCTTCGGTGGTATCCTTCTTCCTAGAGGTATCGCCGACCATCGAGGAGGGACTGCTGGTGGCCTTGGCCCAACTCCGCTATACCGTCTCGTTTCTCAACCCCGGTTCCCACCTGTTCGAGGTCCGCTGCCGGCTGGAGGCGCTGGAGGCAGGCAAGCACGAGGTGGCACTGCCGGTCTGGACCCCGGGCTCCTACCAGATTCAAGATTACTCTCGCAATCTGTTCGGCCTGCGCGCCACCGTCGACGGGCGTCCCCTGCCGGTCGAACAGATCGCGAAAAACCGCTGGCAATTTGAACTGGCGGATCTGGGCACGGTCGAGCTGACCTATCAGGTCTTCGCCTACGAATTAAATGTGCGAGCCAGTCACCTGGATGCCACCCACGCCTATTGGAACGGGGCCCAACTCTTCCTGATGGTGGACGATCGCACCGACCTTCCCGCCGAGGTGGAAATTTGCGCGCCGGCCGGGTGGGAGGTGGCGACCGGACTGACCCGCGTGGGGGAAGCTCCCGCCCTGTTTCGGGCGGAGAGCTACGACGTGCTGATCGACTCTCCGGTGGAGGTGGGGACGCACCGCACCGCCCAGTTTACGGTCGAGGGCAAACCTCACCTGTTGGCCGTCTGGGGACACGGCAACGAGGACTTGGACCGCCTGCGCGAGGACGTGGCCCGCATCGTCAAGACCCAGGCCGAGTGGATGGGGGGCCTGCCTTACGAACGCTACGTCTTCATCCTCCACCTCACCGAGCAAAGCCGGGGCGGGCTGGAGCACCTGAACTCTACCACCATCAACGTCGAGCGCTTTATGTTCCGACCCGAGTCCCAATACCTTCGGGTGCTGAAGTTGATCGCCCACGAGTTCTTCCACCTCTGGAACGTCAAGCGCATCCACCCCGAGGCCTTAGGCCCCTTCGACTATCACCGCGAAAACTACACCCGCCTGCTCTGGGCGATGGAGGGCATCACCGACTACTACGCCGGCCTCACCCTGTTGTGGGCCAAGTTGATGTCCCTCGACCGATACCTGGAAGGCCTGGGCGAGCGGATGCGCACCTATGAGGCCACGCCCGGCCGCTTTTACCAAAGCCTCAGCGCGGCCAGCTTCGAAGCCTGGACCAAATACTACAAACCGTCGCCGGACAGCCCCAACCGCACCATCTCCTACTACCTTAAGGGAGACCTGGTGGGGATGTGTCTGGACCTGGAAATCCGTCGCCGCACCGAGGGCAGAGCCGGGTTAGAAGATGTGCTGCAGCGCCTTTGGCAACGCTACGGACGCCACCAGGTGGGCTTTCCCGAATCGGTCTACCAAGAGACGGCGGAGGAGGTGGTCGGCGACTCCCTGGAGTCCTTCTTCCAACACTACGTCGACGGAGTAGACCCCGTCCCCATCGAGGAATACCTAGAGCAGGCGGGACTTTTAGTGGAGCGGGGATACCGCCCACTGGAAGGAGGGACAGACGAGGGAGAGAAGGAAGCCCCGGCCGAACTGGCGTGGCTCGGGGTGGAACTGGACCAAGCGCAGACTGTGGTGCGCGTCCGCACCAGCTTTACCGGAGGGCCGGCCGCCGAGTTGCTCTACCCTGACGACGAGATCGTGGCCTTAAACCAGGTCCGGGTGACCTCGCCCGACCAGCTCAAGACCCGGCTGGCCCGCGACTTTCGCCCTGGCGAGACGGTTTTGGTCAGCCTCTTTCGCCGCGACGAGCTGATCCAGGTGCCGGTGGTGCTGGGCCACGCCCCGTACACCCGGATCCGGATCC
>JAIMAE010000154.1 GCA_023512105.1 Bacillota bacterium
CGGCCCGGGCCAAGACCTTGGGGAAGTAGGCCTGCAAGGCCATCCGATCCAGTAACCCGGTCAGCGGATCTTGCCGGGTGGCGCGCCACTGGGCGGTGAGGTCGGTGACCAAAAGCGCGTATCCGTGGTCGGGTTGGGGGATGCCCTGAATAGCGGCCCAATAGGGGCGGCCGTTGCGGCGGTACGCCGTCACCTTGAGGGAGAAGGCTCGGCCCTGGGTCAGGGCCTCGGCGAGGACCACGTAGTCGCGGGTGGCCGGTTTCAGCCCCAAAATGCCCACCACCGGCTGTCCGGTCAAGCGCTCTTCGGGCCAACCGCTCAGCCGCACCAGGCCGTGGTTAACCCAGACCACCTTGCCCTCGGGGTCGGTCAAGAGCGCGGCAATCAGGTTTGCCGGGGCGTATTGCACCAGATGCGTCAGGCGGGCCTCGATCGACTCCTCGCGCATACCCGGCCTCCTGACAGAGACTAGTTCTCGCATTGCCGGCCCGGCCCGGATTCTGACACGTGGTCACGCAAGAGGGCGAGACAAGAACCACGCCGAGCTCCTCGTTCCGAAGCCAACGCTGCCTGGAAAGAAGAGAATCCGTCGGCAAGGCCAGTATAACCAGCCCCTCGGCCAAGAGGCAATTTTACGCCAGGATTTTTGCCGCCGCTGCGTACCCGAAACGCGGCATCACCGGGGTCTCGCTAGGCGGCATCCGCCGAGGATCGGCCCCGCCTCCCAAGGTAGGCGTGGCGGATCAGTCGAGGGCGCAGGTGCGGAAGGTGGCAAAGACCTCTCTCCGCCAGGGTAGATAGTAGTTGCGCCAGGTGTTGCGGAGCAGTCCGGGCGGAGTCACCCAGCTGCCCCCGCGCAGGACGCGATGGGTGTAGAACCAGGGTTGGGAGTACTCCCGGTAGGGGTCTGGGGTAAACCCGGGGTAGGGGGCAAAGGCGTCGGCGCACCATTCCCACCCTTGTCCCACCATCTGGGCGAGCCCGAGCGCGCTGTCTCCCCGGGGCAGGGCGTAGACCGAGATCGGTCCGAGGTACCACGCCCCGAGGTTGGCCCGACTTGGCTCCGGTGCTTCCTCACCCCAGGGGTGGCGCCGTTTTTGCCCCGACTCCGGATCCCAGGAGGCGGCCATCTCCCACTCGGCCTCGGTGGGCAGGCGGCGCCGGGCCCACCGGCAGAAGGCCTCGGCCTCGTACCAGTTGACGTGGATCACCGGGGCATCGGGGTCCAGGGGGAGCCAGCGGTCAAAATGGCGCATCTGCCAGCCCGCCTCCGGGTCGAAGCGCCAGTAGAGGGGATGCTCGGCCTGGGTCTGATGGCGCCAGCGCCATCCCTCGGGAAGCCAGAGCCGGCGGTCTTGGTACCCTCCGGCCTCGACAAAGGCCAAAAACTCCTGGTTGGTCACCGGGTAGCGGGCGATCTGAAACGGCTCGACGATCACCGGATGGGCCCATTTTTCGTTGTCGAAGGCAAACCCGGCCTCCGGAAAGGCTCCGAGCCAAAATTCCCCGCCGTCGACGTAGCGGTCGCGCGGCCCGCGCACCGGGCGACTTGGCGGCGGCGGCAGCGCAGAGAAGCCGGGAGGCAGGGGATAGCCGAGCCGCTGGCGGGTGTACCAGAGCGATTCGATGTGCATGTACTCGTGGTAGAGCGCGTACTCGAGCAGGTAGCGCGCCTTCTCGGTGGCGCTTCCGTCCGCAAGCTGGCTTAAGACGGCTTCGGTGGTGCGCTGCAAATAGCCGGTGGCGTCAGCAAGGCCCAGGATGGGGCGGGTCCAGCGCTCTGCGCGGGGGACGGTCGACGAATTGTAGAGGTCGTCGGCCTGGTCCAGCATCGAGGGGCGGTAGCGGCCTTCTTCCTGGTAGCGAAGCACCCAAAACTCGTAGAACCAAGCCACGTGGCCGACCTCCCAGACCAGGGGGTTGAGATCGGGCAGGGGCTCTCCCATCTGCTGCTCGGGGCTGAGGTCTTCCACCAAGGCCACGGTCCAACCATGGGCCTCGTCGAGCCGTTGCGCCCACGTCCGCCAATCTTCCAAGGTTTCCTGCACCATCGCCCACCATCCCCTTGGACCAGGTCCACGCGCCCTACGTCCCAATTAGCGGATGGCAGACGACCTGTCAAGTCTCTTTCGGTGGGGTTTTACTTGCCCTCCTCGAGCTGCATCTCCTGGGTCCAGGGGCGCCACAACTTGACGCCCACGCTCTTCGGACGGGGCCGGTAGCGCTTGGCCCCCAGCACGTTGGTGACCCACTCGCCGTCCGACCCGATGGCGATCCGCCCCTGCGGTCCATGTTGGTCGGTCTCGTGTCCTCGCCCGGTGATCACCACCACGTCGCCGGCCCGGGCTCTCCAGACCGCCGACAGGATGGCGGAGTGCCGGTCGGCGATCCACTCGCCGTGCGGGGCGCGGGACAAGATTTCCCGGCCTAACAGCACCGGGTCCTCGTCGTAGGGACTGTCGGTGGTGACGATCACCCGGGAGGCGTGACGGTTGGCAACCTCCCCCATCAGCGCCAGCTTGCCGCGGTCGCGATGGCCCCGCCCGCCGAAGACGGTGGTGATCTTGGCCCGCGGCAGCAGCCGGCGGATGGCCGTCAAGAGCTGTTCGAGCGCTTGCGGGTTGTGAGCATAGTCGACCACCACCCACGGGCCGCCTGGAACCAGATACCACTCTTCGCGCCCCGCCACCGGCTCCAGTTTGGGCAGCGAGGCCAAGAGCTGCTTGGGCTCTACCCCCAGGGTCCAGGCCACCGCCAGCGCTGCTTCCAAGGAGGGCAGGGCGGTCTCGCTGAGCAGGGGTAGGCGCAGGCGCCGCCGCAAGGCGTGCACCTCGACTTCCGCCAACAGTCCGTGCAGGCTGGTCGCCAGCGGATGAATGCGGACGTGACCCTGGCCTCCGAAGCGCACCAGGCGCGTGCGCACGTGGGCCTCAAACTGTTCCCACGGCCCGTCGCCCCAGGGCAGGATCACCCCTTCCCGGGGGGAGAGGAACCATGGGGAGAGCGGTTGCTTGATCAACCGCCGTTTCGCCGACCAATAGGCGGCCAGGCGGCGGTGAAAGTCGAGATGGTCGCGGCCCAGGGAGGTCACGGCCGCCACCGCCAGGCGAATGCCGGCCAGTCGATGTTGAACCAAGGCGTGGGACGACGCCTCGATCAAAACCACCGCCACGTCGTCGCGAACCGCTTCGTGCAGCAAAGCGGCCACGTCCTCGGCCATCGGGGTGGTCAGCCCCCCGGTCTTGCTGTAGGGGGTCAGCGTGCCGATGGTGCGGGCCTTAATGCCGGCCAAGTTCAGCAACTGACTGGCCCACTCCACGGTGGTGGTCTTGCCGTTGGTGCCGGTGACGGCCACCACCTTGAGGTGCTGGCTGGGGTGGTTCCAGGCCGCCTGGGCCATGTGGGCATAGAGCAACCGCGGCTGGGAGGTGCGCACCCAGCGGTCCAGCTTCTCCGGCACCGACACCCCTTCGGGCAGCACCACCCCGGCGGCACCGCGGCGCAAGGCTTCTCCCAGGTAGCGGATGCCATGGGTGTGCTGACCTGGCAGGGCCACGAAGACGTCGTTTGGAGCCACGCGGCGGGAGTCGGCGGTCACCTTGCCGAGCCCGGGCGCCATCTGGATTTCTCCCGGCGCCACTACTTGGCAAAGCGCCGGACCGTGGGTCGTAATCCGCATCGCACTCGCTCCTCCCCCCTACCCTTATGCAACCGCTAGATGAAGCGCTCCAGTCTCTTTGATTAAGAGATTTCCCATTTCCCGTTACTCCCTCTCCGGCTGGACTCCACGCCGGTTTGGCGTTACACTCCAGCCAACGAGGCAGGAGGTGACTATGCGCGTACTGGTGGTGGAAGATGATCCGCAGGTGGCTCGGGTGGTGCGTCTGGCCCTGGAACGCGAGGGGTTTGAAGTCGCGGTCGAAGACACCGGCGCCGGCGGAGTGGCCCAAGCCCTGACCGGCGGCTACGCGGTGTTGATCTTGGACTTGGGCCTGCCCGACATCGACGGGATCGACGTCTGTCGGGCGGTGCGGGCGGTGTCAGACACCCGCATCCTGATGTTGACGGCGCGCGACGCGGTGGAGGATAGGGTGACCGGGCTGGACGCCGGGGCCGACGACTACCTGATCAAGCCGTTTGCGCCTCAGGAGTTGGCGGCCCGGGTGCGGGCGTTGAGCCGTCGCCCGGGCAACTTGGCCCACGCCGACCAGCCGGTGACCATGGGGGGATGGCAGATCTCCCCCTTGCGCCGAGAGGTGCGGGTCGACGGCCAGGTGGTGGAGCTGACCCGGCGCGAGTTTGACCTGTTGTGGTATTTTGTGCAAAATCCCGGCGTGACCTTGACCCGCGACATGATTTTGGACCGGGTGTGGGGCTGGAGTTACGGCGGCGGCTCCAACGTGGTCGACGTCTACATCGGCTATCTGCGCCAAAAATTGCCGATGGGGGGGCGTTACCCCCAGCTGACCACGGTGAGGGGCGTGGGCTACAGCCTCAAGCCCCCGCCTGACGAAGAGACATGTTGAGTTTGCGGCAGCGGCTGACCCGGCAGGCGGCCTGGGCGGTCTTGGCCCTGGTGTGGGGTTTTGGCGCCGTGACCTGGCTGGGGATGGCCTGGCATCTGTATGAGATCGATCGCTCGGCCGCCCTGCGCCTGGCCCAGGAATTGGTGGTGCCGCACGAGGACGGCCATCGCCACGACGTGGAGCGGCTGGACGAGTTTCGGCGGGCGAGCGACGCCGAAGTCTGGATCGTCACCCAAGGGGAGACTCACACCAGTCCGAACGCCTCCTCCCCCCGCCCGCCGGCCGACGGACTCGATGGGATAGGCAGTGCCAACCCGCGGCTGGTGGTTTCGGTGAAAAACCCGTCGGCCGCAGTGACGGTGGCCTGGCCCTTGCTGGCCGACCGCGACGCCTTGGGCGACTTGGCCACCGTGCTGTTGCTGTTGGGGGTGCTGGCCGGGGGCCTGGGCGCCTGGCTGGCCCGCTGGGCCACCACCCGGATGTTGGTCCCGGTGGTGCGCATGGTTCAGGTGGTGGAGCAGATGGTGCGCCGGGGCCAAGTCAGCACGCTCCCGACCTGGTCGGACAGCGACGACGAGTTCAACCGACTGACCCACGTCTTGAACCAGCTGCTCCAGCAGGTGGCGGCCCGGGCCGAACACGAACGCCAATTTTTGGCCCAGGCCGCTCACGAACTGCGGACACCCCTGCAGGTGTTGCAAGGCAATTTGGAGATGTTGGGGGAGGACACCGACCCGGCCATCCGCGAGGAAAGCCTGGAGCAAGGCCGTGCCGTGCTGCGGCGGATGGTGCGGATGGTCTCGGACCTGATGACCTTGGAGCGGGCCCTAGGGAAAGCCTCCGGGGCCCAGGAGACGGTCTCGCTGGAAGGCATGGTGGACAAGGTCGCTGAGGATGCCCGGGCCTTGGCGCAGGCGGCCTCCCTGGAGGTGGAGGTGGAAACCAGCCCGGTGGCGATTCGCGGGGTACCGTGGGCGGTGGAGCGGGCGATTTGGGCGGTGGTCGACAACGCGCTGAAGTACACGCCGGCGGGCGGACACGTGCAAATTGCGGCCCGGCGAGAGGGGACCTGGGGCAAAGTGGTGGTGGTGGACGACGGGCCGGGCATCGCCGCGGACGAGTTGCCCCATTTGTTTGAACGCTTCTGGCGGGGGTCCGGGGCGCGCGGCCACGAGGGGAGCGGGCTTGGCCTGGCCATCGCCCGCGCCTTGGTGGAACAAGACGGGGGATTCATCGAGGTGCACTCGCAGGTAGGCAAGGGCACCGCGGTCACCTTGGCGTGGCCGGCGGTCGAGGAGGTCAAGGGAGGGAAAACGGATTGAGCGGTTTTGTGGCACTGGGGGCGGTATTGGCCCTGCTCTCGGTGGGGTTGGGAGCCTTCGGGGCCCATGGGCTAAGGGGACGACTGACCGCTGAGGATTTGGAGCGTTTTCGCACCGGCGTGCAGTACCAGGGGATGCACAGCCTGGGCATGGTGCTGGTCGGGGTGTTGG
>JAIMAE010000404.1 GCA_023512105.1 Bacillota bacterium
GCCATCAGGTCCACCATCCGGTCGCCGTCCCGGGGCAAAAAGGCTGCGACGTACACCACCCAACCGATCCGCTCCGCGCATCGCTCAGCCACTGCGGAGACGACCATCCCGCCCATGCTATGCCCCACCAGAATCACCGAGTCGTCCGGCAGGTCCTCCAGCGCTTGCGCCACTCGGTCCACGTACCCCGCCAGCGTACACTCGGCCAGCGGGGTAGGATCGGCTCCGTGGCCGGGAAGGTCTACGGCCCTGGTCTGATGCCCCCCAACCTCAAGCGCCGCCACCACCGGTTCCCAGAACCACGCCCCGTGCCAGGCCCCGTGAACCAATAGGAAGCTGGCCATGGTCTAACCTCCTCCTTGCCTCCGCCCCGCACCGCCCTGATCTTGGCCCGAGAGGACCGATATGGCATCGCTCGGATTCGAATACCAAGCCAAGCGTCCCCCCAGCAGCCAACCCCCGGCAGCCCCTGCCACCGCTCCGCGGGTCTATGATCAGGCTCGACCGTCGAGGATTTGAGAGCGGGTGCAACGTGGTTAGTACCAATCTAGCACTGCGCAGCCAACCTCGGTAGCCATGAGGTCGGCGAGAGAAAGAAGTGCCTTGGAGTCGCTCACCCCGGGAGGTGATGGCCGGTCTCCGGCTACGGCGGGTCCAAGGCACCGCTATGGGGTTGCGCTTCAACCCTGGCCATGCGTTCTCGCTCCAGCCTTCGCGAGAGCCTACAACTTTCCCAGAATCAACAGAACGCCTAAGACCACGAAGGCCAAACCAGCGCCAAAGTGGATTAAGTGGGTTGGAACAATCCGGGTAATCGCGTCCCCAAATACCACGCCCAAGGCGGCACTGAAGGTCAGGGCCAGGGCGGCCCCGATAAACACCGACCACGAGGCGTCACTCTGGGCTGACAGCGTCATCGTAGTCAGCTGTGTCTTATCCCCAAGTTCCGCAAAAAATATGAGGCCGAAGGTGGACAATAAGACCTTCCAGTCCATGACCGTTCC
>JAIMAE010000405.1 GCA_023512105.1 Bacillota bacterium
AAGGAGAACATCTGCGCAAAGGGGACCCTACCGGGCCCTGGCGGGCGGCACCCACCGTTCAACGGTGGCTATCCGTTCAGCGTGCCGAGACAAGCTGGGGATGGCCTCGGCGCATGGACATGGCGAACCGCCGGCGGCGGCGACTGGCCGCGTTCAGATGCAATCGACCCCCATAGCTGTGGGTCTGGTCATCGGGTTTGCGCTCCATAATGCCACCGAAGGGTTCGGCATCGTGGGGCCTTCGCTGTGGGAGGGGCGGAGCCTGCCATGGTGGACCATCTTGCTGCTCGGAGCCATTGGGGGCGGGCCGAGGTTGGTAGGAACACTGCTGGGAAGCCCGGGACGTGGCCCCCCTCTCGGTGTTTATCCTCGCCCTTGCCGGCGGTGCGATTCTCTATGCGGTGAAAGAACTCTTCGTCGGGGTACACCGGGAAGCCCGGCAAGCGTTGATCATGAGCGCGCTCGTCGTCGGATTCGCCATCGGCTGGGGCTTGGTCTAGGATTCTGGCACGCCACCACAGTACCCTGGCCTCGGAGGTGGTGCCCATGACTCTGCTGGACTCTGACGACCCCCGCACTGGCTACCTCGTCGATCGCCGGCTCGGTGCCCTCCGCGCCGCTTGGGCGCCGATGACCGCGCCCTCCCCTGCGCGATGCGGCGATGGCGACGGCCTTCCAGGCGTGGTGCCACGGCAGCGACCATCGAAGAGGTGGCACTGACCCGAAGCATCCCGAAGTTCACCCCCCGGCTTCTGTCGCTTCTCGACGCCCTGCGCGCAGCATTGGTCAAAGTCCAGGTCGGGACCCGATGGGGCGTCACGGCGCCGTCCGCTCCCACCCTCTCGCCATGCCCAGTGTGGCCACCAACCAATGCCGCTGCCCATCGGCTAGGCCGAGCCCACCCGGGCCATCGTGACGCTGCGCCCTGTGTTTTATCATCTGAAATAGGACAGTTTCACCGCGGCGATTTCCCCGATTTCACCGTCAGAAATTCCCCAGTTT
>JAIMAE010000155.1 GCA_023512105.1 Bacillota bacterium
AAACAGCGTGTCGTGATTGCCATGGCGCTTGCCTGCAATCCGGACATACTTTTGGCGGATGAGCCTACCACTGCACTTGATGTAACGATTCAAGCACAAGTGCTGGATTTAATTAATACGCTGAAAACAAATCTGCACACATCAATGATCCTCATTACACATGACTTGGGCGTTATAGCGGAAACCTGCGACAATGTTGCCGTGATTTATGCAGGCCAAATTGTGGAGTATGGCACCAAACGCGACATTTTCAAGAAAACGGCACATCCCTATACAGTTGGATTGTTTGACGCTCTTCCTAAAATGAACGACGAATCCAGAAGACTAAAACCCATTGCCGGCTTGCCGCCGGATCCCGCCAATTTGCCGGCAGGCTGCTACTTCAGCCCAAGATGTCCGTATGTTTCTGATAAGTGCAGATGTGGCGAGATTCCTCTGATTGAGATTGGACGGGGACACTTCTGCCGCTGTATAAAGATGAGGGAGGACAATAAAAATGGGTACACTTCTTGAAGTACAACATCTTAAGAAATATTTTCAGGTATCGGCAGGCATCAACCATGCGGTGGATGACGTTACCTTCAAGATAGAAAAAGGGGAAACCATGGGTGTCGTAGGAGAGTCCGGCTGCGGAAAGAGCGTGACGGCTCATGCCATCATGCGCCTGGTTCCGTACCCGCCGGGGAAAATCGTTGCCGGGACCATCATCTTGAACGGCAGGGACCTGCTGCAGATGACCGAGAAAGAGATGGAAAGAGTGAGAGGAAATGAGATTTCCATGATTTTTCAGGAACCTATGACCTCTCTCAATCCTGTCTTTACCATTGGGGATCAAATTATGGAGGCCATTCAGCTTCATCAGAGGCTCAATAAAAAGGAGGCAAGAAAAAAGGCCATCGAAATGCTGGATCGCGTAAAGATTCCCTTTCCTGAGAAAAGAATCGACTCCTATCCTCATCAATTGAGTGGAGGAATGAGACAACGAGCCATGATTGCGATGGCCCTTTCCTGCCAACCCAAACTCCTCATCGCCGATGAGCCTACCACAGCCCTCGATGTGACCATTCAGGCTGAGGTCCTACGCCTCTTGAGAGAGATCCAGAGAGAGATGGGGATGTCTGTAATGCTCATCACCCACGACCTCGGGGTGGTCTCAGAGGTGGGCGATCGAGTGGCCGTGATGTACGCTGGAAGAATGATAGAGTACGGACCCGTTGAGACGATCTTTCATGAGATGCGCCATCCCTATACAAAAGGACTTCTTGAATCTATTCCTCAACTGGAGGAGAAAAGAAATCGTCTCAATGCCATCCCGGGACAGGTTCCCGATCCTATGAATCTTCCCGAAGGATGCAAATTTCATCCAAGATGTTATTTGAGGATAGAAGAATGTAGGAAAGAGGAACCTCCCCTTTTTGAAGTGAAAGAGGGTCATTACCGGAGTCCAGCCCCAGGCCCGCATCTCTTGGACCATCTTGCGGTAGGTGGTCAGGGCCTCGGCGTCGATCCGCCCGGGTTCGGGTTCGATCCGGCTCCATTCTAGGGAGAACCGGTAGGCGTTGATCCCCAGTGCGGCAAACCAGCGGTAATCGTCTGGGTAGCGGTGCCAGTGATCGCAGGCGCGCCCCGAACGCTCCCCGTGTTTGACCCGGCCTAACGCCTCCCATCGAGTCCAATCGTTGTCGGTGGAGCCCTCGACCTGGTGGCTGGAGGTGGAGACGCCCCAGAGAAAGGAAGGCAGGTGGGCAGGCCAGCTCACGGCGCCATCCCCCGTCCGGTGCGAACCCGCAGCGCCTGCGGAATCAGTTTGACGGAGATCGGAAGGTGCCCCAGCAGTTCGCCGTCGGCGTGCACGGCCAGATGGTGGGGTCCATCGACTTTCAGGTGGTCGGCTTCCAAGAGCTCGACCGCCCGATGGCGAACGTGGGATCCGGAGAACACCCGCACCAACAGCGGCAGAACCTGCCAAGGGCGCAAGGGGCCAATCCAGACCAGCGACAGTTTTCCGTCGTCGCACCGCGCCGTCGGGCAGATCTTCATCCCCCCGGCGTAGACGCCGGTGTTGGCGATGGCCAGCATGAAGGTCGGGGCCTGGCGCACCGAGGAGGGCAGGGTGACCGTCAACGGCGCGGCCCGATACCTTAGCAGATTTGCCAGCACCCCTCGGACGAAGAGCGCCGCTCCCTGCTGTCCCCGTTTTTTATGGCGGTTGGCCCAGGCGGCCACCTCGGCATCAAATCCGATCCCGGCCACGGTCAGGAAATAGTGGCCGTTCAGCCAGCCCACGTCAAACTGGTGGATGGGCCCGGAACGGGCCACCTCCCACTGCTGCATGGGTCCTGGGGGCAGGGCCAAGGCGCGGGCCAGGTCGTTGCCGGTTCCCGCCGCGATCACCGCCAAGGTGGCGGCCGGTCGCGGCATCAGGCCGTTGACCACTTCGTGGTGCGTGCCGTCCCCTCCGACCGAAACCACCGTCACGTCCGGGTGGGAGGCCACCTCTTTGGCCAATTCGCGCGCGTGGCCGGCGTAGCGGGTGGCCACCACCTCGGCGTTGGCCTCCGCCAGCTGGGGCTGCAGCCGTTCCAGCACGGCCGTGGCCCTGCCTCCGCCGGCGACGGGGTTGACGATTACGCGGATGGGCATCGGTGGACCACTCCCGCCTCCGCCTCAGCCGGCCTGGGCCAAAAGGGCCTTGCAGGCGCGGATTTCGTCGGCGTACTCGGCCTCGGCCTCGACCGGGGTCTCCAGGTAAAAGGGGATGTGCTGCAGCCGGGGATCCTGGAGAATGCGGCGGATGGCCTCGGAGCCAAGATATCCTCGACCAATCAGCTCGTGGCGATCCTTGCGCCCCCCAAAGGGAACTTTGCTGTCGTTGAGGTGAATGGCCAACAGGCGATCCATGTAGGCCGATTCGCTAAATCCCGGAAAGGCCAGGGGGTCTTCCGCACGCATGACTCCAGCGGCAAAGGCGTGTTGGGTGTCGAAGCAAAACCCGACCTTGGCCTGCGGAAACGGATCGGCGATGGCCAGCAACTCCTCGAGGGTGGTCCCGATCTCAGAACCTTGGCCGGCCGTGTTCTCCAGCAACACCGTGACCCCTTCCACCTGGCTTTGGGCCAAGACGGCCTCCAGCGCCTCTTGCATTCGCCGAATGCCCCACTCGACGCTTTCCCCTTTGGGCTTGCCGCAGTGCACCACCACCGCGTAGGTGCCGCGCAGGGCAGCGATGGCGATGTCCTGGATCAAGGCGTCGATGGAGAGGTGATACAGCTCGTCATCTGGGGAGGCCAGGTTGATCAGGTAGGGGGTGTGGCCGACGGCCACGATGTCCAGACGCGCCATCGCCTCCCGGCCGCGTTGAGCATCGACGGGATCGGGAGGCTTGGCTCCCCGAAACCCGCGCGGGTTCTTGGTGAAATACTGAAAACAGTTGGCACCGAGTTTGGGCGCGTTCTCGACCGCCGCATAAAAACCCTTGGCCACGCTGAGGTGGCAGCCCAATCGCACGTGACTCCTCCGTTCTGCCAGGCCGCTTGCCGCTTTACGCTGGATTTCATCTTCTCCAAAGTCGCACGGATAGTCAAGGGCGGCGGAGCTCTACGATAAAACCTGCGGGATCCGGCTCCGCGCCACTTCTGTGACGGGACTCCGAACCCGCGTCCGGGAGGCCGCAGGGCCGGAGTGGGGGACGTGGGAAACCACCACAATGTTCTGCGGCACGAAACGGCAGCAATCACCTGCCAATGGAATGTGTTGTCCAACATCCGCTGCAAGGAGTGCTTCCTGGGACCCGTGTTACAACTCGACAGGTGGGCGGTGACCACGGTAGCGCAGACCGTCACGGGCTGGGAAGTGGCCGCGGCTACATCGCCATGATCCGTTGCCGGCCCGCGCAGTCCCCCATCGGTGGGTGGGCCCCACGGTCAGCGGATGCCGGAGGAGGCCCGGCGAGCCTGGGACCGCTGGCTATGCCACCCCGACGCCGGTGACCACGCGGAGAGCGCGGTTTAGGCCAACAGGATGCGGCGCTGGTGCCGCGAAATCCTCGGGCACTGGACCTAGGTCCGGCGGTGGACCATTGGCCGCATAGGGGGTCTGCACGCCACGATCCAGCAACTCAAACCGCTCCGCGGTCGGGTTTCGCACTCGGGTCCGGTACCGGCGCAAGAGGTTCCTGGGCTTCCTGCCACCGACCGCGATCTCAGAGTTATTAACGTGGAGCCTTTACTACCTTGACACTTTGCAGCATTGTTGACTAGACTAAGTCTAGTTGTGAGGCGTAAGATGTTTAGGAGGGATCAGATGCGAGTCGTGAATATCCACGAGGCTAAAACTCATCTCTCGCGACTGGTCGATGAGGTGGCCAATCGCGGTGAGGAGGTTACAATTGCCAAGGCCGGGAAACCGATGGCGCGATTAGTGCCGATCAATTCTGGAAAGCCTCGGAGGGTGTTTGGGGCCTTGGCGGGCCACATCCGTATCGCCGACGATTTCGATGCCCCGCTGCCAGAGGACCTGATGCGGGGGTTCGAGGGCGGCGCATGAGACTCTTATTAGATACCCACGTCTACCTCTGGGTGCTTGCTGACTCTCCGCGACTGTCGGCTAAGGCGCGGGCCTTGATTGAAACCGCGGAGGAGGTGTACGTCAGCGCTGCTTCGATATGGGAAGCGTGCATTAAAATTGAACTTGGACGGCTGGCAGTGGACCCGGAGGGATTGGTCCGCGGGATCGCCGAAAGCGGTTTTGTAGAACTTCCAGTGCTTGCCCGACACACCACCGAGGTCGCCCGTCTTCCCTCCATTCATCGAGATCCCTTCGACCGACTTCTCGTGGCCCAGGCTCTTGCCGATTCTCTTCGCCTTCTGACGGCAGACCTCCAGTTGGCCGCCTATTCCGACCAGGTCACCGTGGTCGACAGGGGAAGCTGACGGTTGGCACACCGCACGTTGCCACGTCGTTCAGGCTTGGACTAGTACATCCATTCCTAAATAGCGTGCGCATCTTCTAGGGGTGTTTGGGGTATCCACTTCCAGCGAAACGGCACGGGATCGGCATTGATCTGGTCGAGGTACTGCACGATGCGGGTGTGGGACCTCGAGGTCAGCGCGTTCTTCGGCGCTCAAGGATAAGCGGGGGGCGGCAGAGCGTGCGATGGGAATCGCCTCCTTGAGGCTTTTCTCCACCTTACCACACTACTGCCATTCCGTCCACTATTTGGGAATGAATCTACTAGTGCGGCCATTCCTAAGTAGCCGGCGCCTCTTCGAGGCGGAAGGGGACGGGAGCAAAGTGGATCTGGTCTAGGTACTGCGCGATGCAGGTGTGGAGTTTGGCCACCGACCTGCCCCGGATGCCTCGCAGCGGCAGCTTCGTTAGCTTCGCAACCAATGCCTCAAGGATGTTCAGCCAGGAGCCAGGTTTGGATGTGAACCCAAAATCGAAGCGGTGGGGTACGATGGCGAGATACGCCTGCGTCTCCCGGGAGGTATGGGCGGAAGGTGACTTGGATTGGAGTTTGCTCTCTTGGGGATAGCGAGCGTCAAGGTGCTGGAGGAGCTCGATGCACGCCTGGCTGCGATACCGGCAGCGCACCATGCCGGTGACCTTCCCCGTCGCCAGGTCATCGGCCGCCAGGAGGCTCACCGTTTTGGGCCGGCGGTATTCGCGATCCCGTTGCCACGCGCTATCGCATCCGGGGCGCGGTCGCTCGGGAACCCCTAAAGCCTCTCGGCTACCCTTGCCAATATCGCCCCTCAGCCGATCGGTGACCCCCACCTTACCCGGGGGTTCGGAATGGTTATTTCCAACGAGCTCCTCCGGAAGGCGTAGCCAGGATATTCGGATGGTCTAGCCAACGATACCCAACCGCTCTTCATAAAGCGACCATCTGGACGTCGCAGGCC
>JAIMAE010000011.1 GCA_023512105.1 Bacillota bacterium
AAGATGCCCTCGGGGCCAAAATAGACCGCTTCTACATCCGGCGCGTCCGGCAGCATGGTAAAGATGAGGTCGGCGCGCCGTGCCACCTCGGCCGCGTTTTGGGCCACCGCCGCGCCTTGCTCGGCCAAGGCTTGAGCCTTGGCGGGGGTGCGGTTGTGCACCACCAGCCGATGGCCGGCACGTAACAGATTGAGGGCCATCGGACGGCCCATCACCCCAAGCCCAATAAACCCGATGACCGCGGCCTGTTCCACCGCGCATACCCCCCTGCCGGCTTGACTTTCCGAGTTCGCCCATAGGGATAATAGGGCAACAGGGGACGAGAAAACCCCCTCCCCCGGTTTCCCTCTCCTCGTGCTACCCCTCGCCCACCAGCTCTTCCCACAAGGTCAGAAACCGGTTCATGGAGTCGCGGCGCAACTGGATGTCATCCTTCCAGTCGGCGAGCTTCAGACGACCACGAGGAGTCATGTAATAGACCCGAATGGGAGCCCCGCTGTCCTCGGTCACCCACTCTGACGTCAATGCCCCTTCGCCCTCCAGCTCCCGCAGCAGGCGGTAGACCCGTCCACTGTCAATCGTCCACTGTTCCGGCAAAAACTCCTGCAAACGGGTGAGCAGCGCCCCACCATGGTCGGGTTTTTGTTGGAGCAGCAGTAAAAGAAAAGCCTCCAGATGCTTTCCGGTTTGGTACCGCCGTTGCCCTTCCTCCCGGCGGTCGGTCGCCTTGTTGGGCGTCATCTCGGTCTTTGCCACCATCACTCGCCTTCCCTTCATTCTGCTGACTGGTATCTTAAAGCTTTTTGCGCAATCCTGCCATTCCCTGCGAGGTTCTTTCGGAAGAAGAATTCGTCGACGGGGCGACCAAGGTCAGCCACGCCGCTGCCACCACCAACAGCCCGACCGCAAACACCACGTGAAAGCCGGCTAGAAACCATTGGGGATACTGCGGGGCGCTATGGGACGGATTGGAACCCAGCCCCATAGCCAGCCAGGCCACCGAGAGCAAGATCGAGGCCACCGCCACCCCGACCGCTCGTCCCAAATTGCGTTGGGTGGCCATCAGGCTGGAGGCCACCCCCATCTCTGGCTTGGAGACCGCGCTCAACACCGCCGCGTTGTTGGGCGAGGAGTAGAGTCCGGCCGCCGCCCCGATCAACGCCAAGATCGCCCACACCTCCCACAGCGGCGGATGGGCCGGAATGGTGGCCAGCCAAAGGTCGGCGACAAAGAAGAGGCCAAGCCCCACCCGCCCCGGCACCAGCACCCCGGCCCGATCAGTCCAACGCCCACCCCACGGAGAGACCAAGATCATGGCCAAGGCCTGGGGAACCAAACTCAATCCAATCACGCTAACCGGCAGACGCAGTTCCGTCTGCAGATAAAACGGCATCAAAAACGCCGGAAACATCATCAACATCCAATAGGCCATTCCCGACAAGAGGTTGGACGAAAACGCCCGCACCCGGAACAGCCGGAGCGGGATCAAGGGATGGGAGCTCTTCTGTTCGACGGAAAGAAAGATCCAGGTCACGCCCGCCGTCAACCCCAAAAGCGCCCACCCGTACAGACGATGCAAGTCGGCCAGACCAAATTGCAGGGCCGTCGTCCCGGCCGCAAACAGGCCGGCCCCCAGCCAGTCCAAGGACCCTAGCCGCATCCCCGGGACCGGCCGGAAGCGGGGCAGGTACCGCCAGGTGCCCCAAAGCCCCCAGAGGCCAAACGGCAGATTGATCCAAAAGACGCTGCGCCAGCCAAACCAGGCGGTCAGCAGCCCTCCCAAGGGCGGGCCGGCCAGCGTGCCGCCGGCCACCACCGAACCGATCAGACCCAGGGCGCGTCCGCGCATCTCGACCGGAAAGATCAGCCCGATGATGGCCATCACGTTGGCCATGATGATGGCCCCGCCAATCCCCTGCAAGACCCGGGCCGCCACCAGCCCGGCGAATCCGGGGGCCAGGGCACAGGCCAGCGAACCCACGACAAAGATGGTAATCCCGCTCGAAAAGACCCGCTTGCGCCCCCAGATGTCTGCAAGGTGGCCGGTGATCGGCAACAGCCCGGTGATCACCAACAGGTAGGCGGTGATCACCCACTGCAGCGCCCCGATCGGCAGGCCAAACTCGTGCTGCATCACCGGCAGGGCCACGTTGACCACGCTGGCGTCGACATTGACCATGAAAGTGCCGGTGGTGGCGGCGGCAAAACTGAGCCACAGCGCCCGCCCGGCCAGCGTGGAATCGGCCTTCGGGGTCGCCCCGGTTCCTGGCTCCACCCGCGGTTGCTCTGCCATTGGGCTCCCCCCTCCCCTCAGATAACACATTCATTGTACTGCGTTTTTCATTTCCTGGCCAGATGAGGTTCTGGGCCGCTCCCCAACTGCTCGGCCAAGGCCTGGCGCAGTCGACCCTGCTGCATCAGCAAGGCCGCGATCCCCACCGCCAACACCGCGGCGGCCATGAAGAAGGGCACCGTGAGCCCCAGGCGTTGGCCGACGATCCCAGACAGCACCGGAGCCACCGCCGCCCCCGCCCAGCGCAGAAAGTTGTAGGCGGCTGAGGAGATGGAACGCGGATAGGGCGAGATCTCCATGGCCAAGGTGGTAAACAGCGCGTTGGCGATACCGCAGAAGAAGCCGGTGACCACGATCCACAGCAACAGGACCAGGCCTTGGACCGTCCCCATCGCCAACATCACCCCCCACAGGCAGATCAGGTCCACGGTCAAGATCGCCAGGGGATGAAACCGCCGCAACAGCAGGTTGACCACCACCACCGAGGAGACCGCCACTAGAAGCCCCCAGGCGAAATAGGTCACGCCCAAGGCGGCCGCCGAGAGGTTGCGCAGGGTCAGCGGCGAGTAGGCCAAGATGACGAAGAAGCCAAAGCTGTAGCTCAAGCCGATCAACGCATTGGTGCGCACCGGGCCATGGCCCAAGGCCCGCCACAAGTCCCTGGCGGTGCGCGGAGGCTCGCGCCGGGGCGGTTCGCGCACCAAGGTGGTGGTCAAAATCACCCCGATCGCCATCAAGCTGGCGGTGCCAAAGAACGGATCGCGCCAACTCATACTGCCCAGGAATCCGCCCAACAGCGGCCCCGAGGCCACTCCCAGGCCGAGCGCCGCCTCGTACAGCGTAATCGCCGGGCCCATGCCTCCGGCCGAGAGGCCCACGATGATGGAGAGCGCGGTGGAGGTGAAGAACGCGTTGCCAAGTCCCCAGCCGGCCCGAAATAGCGCCAGCACCGGAATCGACGGGGAGAGACCGGACAAGGTGGAGAACACCACCACCATCGCCAGTCCCAACGTCAAGGTGCGCTTGCCTCCGAGCCGGGTGGCGACCACCCCCGAGAGCAACATCGCCACCGCCATGATCCCGATGTAACTGGTAAACAGCCACTCCACCTGGGCCGGCGAGGCGCCCATGGCGCGGCCGATCAGGGGAAGAATCGGGTCGACCACCCCTATCCCCATAAAAGCCACCAAGGTGGCAAACGCAGTAGCCCACACCGAGGGCGGAAATCCTTTAAACAACCCCATCCCTCCTGTCGCCACTATTGTAGCGCAATTTGTGGGGGCCGGGCGTCACCGCCGGGCCGGGGTGTTCATAAGGTGAGAGCAGGCGCGGCCCGAGGCCGAGGCGGCGCTGAAAAAAAGGAGGCAACCAGGTGCCCTTAGCCGGACCCGAGATCATCCTCTACGCCGCCGATCCCATCGATTATCAGCTGGCGGTGGGGATGGCGGCCCTTGTCAATCTTCCTGCCCAGCAGGTGACCGGACAATTTACCTCCGCCTGGCTGATGGTCTCCAGCGGCCAACACCTGGTCCTGGCGGTGGGCGGGCCGGCACTGGCGGCGTTGTACTACAACCCTTGTGGGTGGGCCAATCCCGCCCAAAGCCCACCGGGCAGTACCCCGTTTGTGGCCATCAGCCAGCCCCAGGCCACCCTTCCTCCGGCCAACCAGTTTCTCAACGCGGCCGGCCAGGACCGGGGCCAGACCGCCCTGCGCACCTACTATCTGTTGACCTACGCCTTGACCGGCCAGGGCCCGCCCGGCTGGGCGGCGCCGCCACCGGCGGTGGCACCGTCCCGCTACTGCCTGAGCACCTTATCGCCCCAGGTGGGATGCCCCTGTTAGAGGGGAAGGAGTCAAGCCGCATGTCCCTCAGCCCAAACCAACTGTTGCTCTACGCCGCCGACTCGGTGGACTACGCCAGCGCCTTGGCGGTGGCGGCGCTGCTCAATCTTCCGGCCAGCCAAGTCACTGGCGATTTTGCCCAGGCCTGGGCCGCCTGCGCCAGCGGCCAAACGTTGGTGGTGGCGGTGGGCGGCCCCGCCAACGCGGCCCTCTACTACAACCCTTGTGGGTGGCCCAACCCGGCCAACTCCCCCGCCGGCTCCACTCCCTTTTCGGCCGTCGACGCCCCCACCCAGGCCTTGCTGGCGGCCAACCTCTATCTCAACGGAGCCGGAAGCGACCGCACCCAGACCTTTTACCGCACGGCCTGGCTGGTCGGCTACGCCCTCGCCACGCCCATCCCCGGCTGGGGCGTGTCGCCTCCTCCGGCGGTCGCGCCGCAAAACCAATGTCCTCCGAGCGCGCGACCGTCGGTGGGGTGCCCGTGCCATGCGCCGACCCCCCAGAGCGCCGGCGGGGTGGGGGTGTACGCCAGCTTCCCCACCCTGGCCGCCGCCCAGGCCGCCATCGCCGAAGGCTGGGCGGGACTGGCCACCACCGCCGGTCTGGGCATCCCCCAGCCTCCCTACACCACGGTCTTGACCCCGAACGGCGACGCCGTCATTGCCCAGGCCTTGGCCCAGACTTCCGGTGGGAAGGTGCCGTTCTGGATCTCCTTTTGGACCGTCAGCGGTCCGGCCGGCAGCGACAGCTTCTTTTCCGCCGGCCTCTCCGCCGGCAGCTACGCCGCCGCCCAGGTCAAGGCCTACAGCAGCGTCTACCTGCCCAACTTCGTAGTCCTCGACCCCGAGGGCTACAACGCCCTCCCCCAGACCCCTCAAGAGTGGAACCAGTGGCTGATGGGCTGGGCGGAAGGGATCTACTCGGTCGACCTGCGTCTGCAGCCGGCCTTCTACGTCAACCAGTCGCAATACCAAAGCGGCCAGTTAGGACAGGTGGCCCTTCCCGCCTTGGTGGCGTTAAGCCCGATTGAGGGAAACGCCCCCTTCGTCAGCGGCCCCAACATCATCGGCTACCACGGCTTTTACGCCCACTGCCCGGTGGCCCAGGACCTCAGCACCGTCCTGTCCTGGGGAGGGCGTTACAACCTGGTGCAGTTTCAAGACAGCGGGGTCGACTGTGGACCCTGACCCACCGGCCAACTCCGCCACCGACCGCCAGATTTCCTCCCACATGGCTCGGGTCAGTCGCCCGGGACCGGTGTTGTGGGGCGAGGGGTGGTAGCTGGCCAAAAGCCAATGGGGGCGGGTGGGAAAGTAGACGAGGGCGCCATGGGCGAAGCGAGCCGTCTTCGGCGCATCTTCCCGCAGCCCCAGGTAGGCCAAAAACGCCTGGCGGCCCAGGGCTAACACCACCTCAAGGTGCCCAAGCAGCTGAAGTTCCTCGCGCAGGTAGGGGAGGCAGCGGGCCAGCTCCTCGGCCCGCAAGCGGTTTTGCGGGGGCACGCAGCGGGCCAGGTTGCTGAGGTAGACCCCAGACAGGGGCTCCCCGTCCCCGCCGGCCCAGCCGTGCCGGCTCAAAGCCTCGCGCACCCAACGTCCCGAGGCGTCGCCGCAAAAAGGGCGACCGGTGCGGTTGCCTCCTTCCATCCCAGGGGCCATGCCCAAAACCAACACCCGCGCCTTGGGGTCGCCTTCCCCGGGCACCGGCCGGCTCCAATAGGCCGCTTTACCACGCCGCCGACCCTCCTCGCGCCAAGCCACCAGCCGCGGACAAGCTCGACATCCCACCAGCCGTTGGCACAGGTCGTGCCACTGCGGGGAACTTGGGTGACTGGTCCAGAGGGCAGGGATGCGGCGAGACATCGGGCCTCAGCTCAGCGAGTCGGTTTGGCTGACGATCCCGACGGCGTTCCAGTTGCGCGGCCACAAAAACGCGTCGTCGCGCGAGAGTTCAAACGCAAAGACGGCGGTGTCGGTCTTGGGATCCATGGTCACGGCGTAGACGTGGTTGGTGCCCGAGACCTCCAACTGGCCGTGGGCGAGGTCGGAGGCCCCCGGCAAGTGTCCGACCGTAATCGCCCCGATGCGTCGCAGGTAGGCCACGTTCACCGGCACCGCCACCGTCACCCGCCAGCGCCCTTGGCTGCCCGGGCTCACCGCGATCTGCCCGGGAAACTGCCCATCGGGGCCCAGTTTTTGCCCGGTGGCGGTCAAGATCGCCGCTTCCACCGTCGCCGAGTCATTGGCGGGCCGAAACGCCAACAGCGCCTGCTTGACCGAGGACACCGAGCTCAGCGCCTGATGGGGAGCCTCGTTGTAGGCGGCGGTGGCCGGTACGGCCTGGGCGTGTCCCAGGCGATGGGACATCCACCACAGCGACCCCAGGGACAAGGCGCCGACGATGGCCATCGCGGCCACCAACCCCAGCACCAATCGCCCCGATCGCCGCGGCGAGGCCGTCGCCTTCCCTTCCCGCAGGTCTTGCTCCATGCACGCCCACCCCTTGTGGCCGCCGGAGCCTGCATGCTGAACGGACGGCGGACCTTTGTTATGATGATTGTATCATTGCCCTCACCGGGCGGAGAGGGGAAAGCCTTTCCCGGCAGTGAAGGGGCTGGTACCGTTGGCACCGGCTACCGTCGGGCAACCAGGAGGGAGACATGGCCCGCGCGCCCAAGACCAGTGAAGAGCCTGAGCGTTCCAACGCCCTCTGGGTGGCATGGCTGTTCTGGGGGTTTTGCGGCTGGACATTGCTGTACGCCGACCGCGCCGTGCTCTCTCCGTCCCTGGCCGCCATTGGGCGGACCTTTTCCGCCGGCCCCGCCGCCCTAGGCTTGATCGCCACCAGTTTCTTCGCCGCGTACACCGCGATCCAGATCCCGGTGGGGGTCTTGAGCGACCGCATCAATCCGGGGTGGCTGGTCGGGTTCGGCACCATCGGTTTTGGGCTGTTTACCGCCGCCATGGGGGCGAGCCCCACCTACCCCATGCTGGTGGCCGCCTCCATCCTCGCCGGGGCCTTTCAAGGCGCCTTCTACCCGGCGCAATTCGCCATCGCCAGCCGCACCATCCCCCAGGCCTATCGCACCTTTGCCACCAGCGTCATCAACAGCGGGATGGGGGCCGGGATTGCGCTCGGATATGTCATCGGCTCGGTCATCCACCCCTCCGGATCTCTGGGTGAGGGCTGGCGGATTCCCTTTCTGGTCTTAGGGGGCATCACCGCCGGCTTTGGGATCGCCATCGTGCGGCCGGGTCTCCTCCGCGGGCGCCATCCGGCCGGCAGGCGTGCGCGTTCCACCCCACTGGGCCCACGGGAGCGCCAGGTCCTCCGGCGCTTCTCGCTCTTGAACTTCGCCTCCCTGTTTGGGTTTTTCTTCATGCTCACCTGGCTTCCCTACTACCTGGCCACCGCCCTCGGGCTTCGGCCGTTGACCGCCGGGCTGATCCCCGCCGCCTTGGCCCTGTTGGCGGTGGGAGCCGCCTTGGCCTGGAGCCGACTGGGGGACCGCCCCGGGCGCCGGTCGCGTTGGATTCCCCGCTTGTTCGCCCTGGCGGCGTTGGGGCTGGCCGCGGTGGCGGCCGGCGGGGTTGATCGGTGGCTGTGGTTGCCCGGCCTCGTCCTCTACGGCCTGGTCGGCAAGTTGGTGATGGATCCCCTGCTGGTGGCCGAGCTGTCCGTCCACGTGCGGCCCGAGACCTATGGGCGGGCGTTTGGGGTCCTCAATTTTAGCGGCATGCTGGCCTCGGTGGCGGCCCCGGAGGTGGCCGGCCTCCTGCTCCAACTGCAGCTTCCCATGCAGGACAACTTCTGGCTGGCGGCCGGCTTGCTGGCCGCGGCCGCCGGACTGGCGACGCACCCCCTGCCCTTGCCGGAATCCTTGGAAGAGGATAAGATACGACCAGACTTGGAAGGGGCGCATTCCCTACCGGCGGCGACAGGGGCCGACAGTGCGCCTGAAATTGCTTCAGAGAGAAGGAACGACCATGCCCGATCCGATTCCGCCGACCTGGTCGGCCAATAACAAACGTCGCGCGGCCCATGTCGAAACCAGCCCCCGTCACGTGGACCACGAGAAGATCCAGCGGGCAGTGCGGATGATTCTCGAGGCGATCGGCGAAGACCCCGACCGCGAAGGGTTACGCGACACCCCGGCGCGGGTGGCCAAGATGTACGAGGAAATCTTTGCGGGCCTGCATCAAGACCCGGCGGAGGTCTTGTCTGCCCGTTTTCACGTCGAGCACGAAGAAATCGTCTTGGTGAAGGACATCACCTTTTACTCCGCCTGTGAGCACCATCTCTTGCCCTTTTACGGGATGGCCCACGTCGCCTACCTGCCGGCCCACAAGACCGTCACCGGGCTTTCCAAGCTGGCGCGGTTAGTCGACGTGGTGGCCAAACAGCCCCAGATTCAAGAGCGCATGACCAATACCATCGCCGACATCCTGGAGCAGGAGCTGCAGGCCTACGGGGTGATGGTGGTGATAGAGGCCGAACACCTGTGCATGACCATGCGGGGCATTAAAAAGCCCGGAAGCAAAACCGTGACTATCGCCACCCGCGGACGCTTCTCCGACCCGCACCAGGCCCAGGACGTGCTGCGATTGCTCAAGGCCTAACCGCGGGGTCATAAAGCCCTCCCGGCTCGCATAGCCTGCACTGATCACGCAGTGAGAGTGAGGCGAAACGCGTTGGGGGCACGGACAGGCAACTCGGATGCGGAAGCGTTTTGGCAGGCCGTTCGGGAGTGGGAGGCGGCGTGGGAGGCCTTCTCCGACAGCGCTCCCGAGTACCTCGACTACCACATTTGGCGCCTGAAGGCGGCAGAGGAACAACTCTCCTTGCTGCTGCACAAGCTGCGGGCCCGGCGACAGTCGGTGGAGACCACCGCTCCGGTTACGGGCGTGGCAGCAAGCGGGTCGTGACCTTTCGCGCCCGCTGCCGACGGGCGAGCATCTCTTGCGACCACAGCTCCAGCATCAACAGGGCATAGATCTGGCGAGAGGCGGCGGGACCGCGGACGTCCAAGGCCCCCAGCCAATGCTCGACCTCGGCCGGGTTGACCCACTGGCGAATCAAGGCGCCGGGGTCGGTGAGCGTCTCCCAGGCCACCGCCCGCAGGCGACCGGTCAAAAGGTCGGTCAAGGGGGTCGGAAAGCCGCGCTTTTTGCGTTGGGCCACCGGCCGGGGCAACCGTCGCTGCGCCACCCGCCGGAGAAAATACTTGCCTTCCCCGCCTCGGCGCCGCCACTGGATGGGAATGGCCAGGGCCAGCTCGACCAACCGGTGATCACAGTAGGGGACGCGGATTTCCAGGTGGTAGTGCATGCCGATCCGGTCTGCCTTCAACAACACGTCGTCGGGCAGAAACCAGCGGATGTCAAACCCCTGCATGGCTTGCAGGTCGGGCAGCGACCGGGCACGATTCCAGTATTCGCTGACCGCGGCGGTGCGGTCCGAACCCCGCAGCGGCTCCCACAGCAGGCGGTCCTGTTGTTCAGGAGAAAAGGTAAAGCCGACGCCTCGGTAGCGCTCCGCGATGGGAATCAAAGAGCGGCGGGCCGCCCCCGAACCGGGCCACTCCAATTGGGCCCACCAGCGCCTGAGCGACGCCGGTAGGTACTGCAGGCGCGAGAGGCTGGCGGCTTCCCCGTATCCGGCGTACCCGGCGAAGATCTCGTCCGCCCCCTCGCCGGAGAGGACCACTCGGTGGCTTTGGGCGGCGTGGCGAGCCAAGCCGTCCAGGGGCAGGACGGTGGGGTCGGCCATCGGCTCATCCAGCACGTAGGCCAGCTCCGCCAGCCGTTCGGCGGTGATCACCCACTCGACATCCACCGGGTGGAGCCGAATCCCGAACTGGTCGGCCACCCGCCGGGCCCAGGCCGATTCGTCGTAACCTGGGTAGTCGGCACCGAAAGCGGCCGACCAGGCCTCCAACCGGCCCGGATAATGGCGGGCCGCGGCGGCCGCCAGCAAACTGGAGTCGAGGCCCCCGGAAAGAAACAGGCCGACCGGCACATCGGCCATCAAATGTTCGGCCACCGTCTCCTCCAACAGCGCGTCGAGGCGCTCTTCCCACTGCTCCGGGGACAGCGATTCGTCGATCGCCTCCAGCGCGGGCTGCCAGTAAAACCAGCGCTGGCGGCGCCCGTCGGGGTAAAGCCGCATCGCCTCCCCCGGTTCCAGCTTGGTGACGTCCTTGAGCATGGTCAACGGTGCTGGCACGAAGCGGTGAGCCAGATAGGTCGGAAGCTGGCGCACATCGATTTGAGGCGCAAACTCTTCTAGGGCCATCAGCCCCTTCAGCTCCGAGGCGAAGGCCACCGTCTGCCCGTGCTCCCAAAGGTAGAGCGGCTTTTGGCCGGTGCGGTCGCGGGCTAACAACAACACCCCTTCGCGCTCGTCCCACAGCGCCAGCGCGTACATCCCGCGCAGATGGGTCAGGAAATCGGCCCCGTACTCTTCGTAGAGGTGCACCAAAACCTCGCCGTCGGCGTCGCTGGCCAGGGTGTGGCCGCGGGCCAACACCTCTCGCCTGAGCTCGGGGTAGTTGTAGATCTCGCCGTTATAGACGGCCACCAGGTGTCCGGATTCCGAACGGTAGGGCTGGTGCCCGTGCAAGGGGTCTACGATCGCCAGCCGCCGCATGCCCATGACCAACTGCCGGCCCTGGTAGCGGCCTTCACCGTCCGGCCCCCGGTGCTCCAAGGCCCGAAGCATGCGACCCAGCTCTTCGTTGCGCACCCGTCCATCCCGCCGCCATATTCCGGCGATCCCGCAGATGGAGGCTCCCCCCTCTCCCTGGCTCCTGGTCTTACGCCGCCTGAGGCTTTTATGCTCAGCTTACCCACCCTAACAAATCTCAGTCCACCGGAAATCTTGGCCACAAAAGGGCCAACCGCCCATTCGGCGGTTGGCCGAGCAAGCGCTAATCAAGGTAATCCTTGAGCTTTTTACTCCGGGTGGGGTGGCGCAACTTGCGCAAGGCCTTGGCCTCGATTTGGCGGATGCGCTCGCGGGTGACGCCAAACACCTGGCCGACCTCTTCCAGGGTGCGGGCCCGCCCGTCGTTGAGCCCAAACCGCAACCGTAAGACTTTCTCCTCCCGGTTGGTCAAGGTGTCTAACACCTCTTCCAGCTGCTCCTTCAACAGTTGGTAGCCAGCCGCCTCCGCCGGGGCCGGAGCATCCTCGTCCTCAATGAAATCGCCGAGGTGGGAGTCCTCTTCCTCCCCGATCGGGGTCTCCAGGGACACCGGCTCCTGGGCGACTTTGAGAATTTCCCGAACCCGCTCCACCGTGATCCCCATTTCCTTGGCGATCTCCTCGGGGGTGGGCTCGCGCCCGTACTCCTGGAGCAGTTGGCGTTGCACCCGAATCAACTTGTTAATGGTCTCCACCATGTGCACGGGGATGCGAATGGTCCGCGCCTGGTCGGCGATGGCGCGGGTGATGGCCTGGCGAATCCACCAGGTAGCGTAGGTGCTGAACTTGTAGCCCTTGCGGTAGTCGAACTTCTCCACCGCCTTAATCAGCCCCAAGTTGCCTTCTTGAATCAAGTCCAAAAAGAGCATCCCCCGCCCCACGTAGCGTTTGGCGATCGAGACCACCAGGCGCAAATTCGCCTCCGCCAGCTTACGCTTGGCCTCCTCGTCCCCCTGTTCGATTCGCTTGGCCAGTTCCACCTCCTCCTCGGCCGTCAACAGCGGCACCCGACCGATCTCTTTCAGGTACATCCGCACCGGGTCATCGATGGCGACCCCATCCAGCATGCCGGCATCCTCGGCCGCCTCCACGGCGTCCGGCTCCTCCTCCGCGGCCACGCTGGGCTCGCTTTCCATCGGCTGGTCGCCCACCAACTCGATGCCCATTTCACTAAACAACTCGTAGATGTTGTCAATCTGGTCCGGGGGTAGATCGACCGTCTGCAAGGTGTCGACAATCTCGCCGTACGTCAGCTTCCCGCGCTCCTGCCCGCGGCGGATCAGCGCCTTGACCTCGTCAATCGCCGGTACCTCTTTGTTGCTCTGCGCCATCAATATCCCCCCCTCCGGACCTTGTACCGTTGCAACCGCGACGACAGCTCTCGAATTTCGGCCAACACGTCTTGTGTCTCGTCTCCTCGCCTAACCCGTTCCTGTAAACGCTGCCAACGTCGCTCGTCGGCCGCGCGGCGCAGGGCCTCCACGTAGTCTGAAATCGCGCCGGGTCCCCCGTCAGGCCCCTCCCAAGCCAGTGCCTCCAACGCCAACGGTTGGAGTTCCTCCGGCAGGGAGTCCACCCACCGGGCCGGTTCCTTGGCCTCGCCGGCGGCAATGCTGGTCAGAAGGCGCTCAAATTCCGGGACGGGTTGCCATTCCGGCAATCCGGCCAACACCCGCGAAACTTCCTCGGGATGCCGAATCAGCGTCGCCAACAGTTGCGATACCACCGAGGGCAGCTCCGGCTTGGTTCTCACCATATTATGCCTATTTTTTCCGGATGTATGCTTTTCCCCTTGCGCGTTCTCGAATCCCTGTGTTAGGATACTGGGATCCATATGCAGGATACGAGCCGCGGATTCCAAGTAACCACTGCGCTCCACCACATCCGGAACCGCCTCCAGCAACGGTCGCAGGGCGGCAAACCGCTCCGCCCGTTCCCGAATCCCGGAGACCTGTCGCAACTCCTCAAACAACAAATCCAGGTAGCCGACCCTGGCCTCCACGGCGGCTTGCAACGCCGAATCGCCCAATACCCGCCGGCACTCGTCGGCGTCTTTGCCTGCCGGCAGTCGCACCCGGTTCACCCGCAGCCCGGCCTGGGCCAGGATCGGAAACGCGCGCCTGGCCGCCTGCTCCCCCGCCGCATCCTGGTCGAAGCACAGGTCGACCTCCGCTCCGAGTTTGCCTAAAAGGCGAGCCTGGTAGTCGGTCAGACTGGTTCCCAAGGTCGCCACCGCTTGGGACAAGCCGGCGGCATGGCAGGCCACCACGTCGAAATAGCCTTCAACCAACAACGGACGCCTTCCCGCCGCGATCGCGGGCTTGGCCACCTCCAGCCCATACAGGACGTGACCTTTGTGAAACAGCGGGGTCTCCGGCGAATTGAGGTACTTGGGCTCTTGGTCGGGCGCCAGCGCCCGGCCCCCAAATCCCACCAACCGCCCCTTCACGTCCCGGATCGGAAAGATCAGACGGTGCCGCCAGCGGTCGTACACGCCGCCCCCGTTGGGCTTACGCACCACCAGGCCGGCCGCTTCCGCCTCCGCCGCCTCCACCCCCAGGCCCTCCAGATGGCGCCAGAGCAGGTCCCACCCGTCGGGCGCATAACCCAATTGGAAGCGTTCGGCCACCTCCGCCGGCACTTGGCGCTCCGCCAACACGGCCGTCACCGCCGCCTGGTGGGCTGCCGCCTGGCGGCGGAAGAAGGCGTGCGCCCACTCCAGCACTTGACCGAGGCGCACCAACCGCTGGCGATCGGGGTCCTCTGTCCCTTCCCAGGGGGGAAGATGGGCGGCCTCAGCCAGCTCTTGCGCCACGTCCCAGAACGACCGACCGGTGATGCGGGTAAGAAACGTAAACACCGTGCCACCCGCGTGGCAGCCAAAGCAGTAAAACAGCTGCCGATCCGGGTCGACGCTAAATGAAGGGGTTTTCTCGGGGTGGAAGGGACATAATCCCCACCACCGACGCCCTTTACGACGTAGCGACACCCACCGACCGACCACTTCGACGATATCGGTGGCCTGTCTTACCGCGTCGATCCACGCCTCGGCCTCTGGCCGGGAAGGCATCTCGGATCACTCCCGTCTTAAGAAGGAAACTTCGCCGTGAAACGAAATATTCCTGCCTAAAACGGGGGCCCTGGTAAACTTCAACAAACCTGATTTTTCCGCCGGGGTTGCCCCCGGCGGCTTTTGACTCCGCTGTTAATATTATACCTATCGCGTATCGGTTTGTCAGGCGGTCCGCAGGGCCGCCTGGGCCGCCGCCAGCCTGGCGATCGGCACCCGGTAAGGCGAGCAGCTGACGTAATCGAGCCCGCTTTGGTGGCAGAACTCGATCGAAGCCGGATTTCCGCCGTGCTCGCCGCAGATTCCCACCTTGAGGTTGCCCCGGCTCTCCCGCCCGTCTTCCACCGCGATTCGGATCAGGCGGCCGACCCCCTCGCGGTCGAGCTCGATGAAGGGGTTCTCGGGCAGGACCTTTTGGGCCAGGTAGGTGGGCAAAAACTTGCCCTCGGCGTCGTCGCGGCTAAACCCAAAGGTGGTCTGGGTCAGGTCGTTGGTCCCGAACGAGAAGAACTGCGCCGTGCGCGCCAGCTTGCCGGCGATCAGGGCGGCCCGCGGAATCTCGATCATGGTCCCGATCTTGTACGGCAACTCCCGCCCCTGTTCCTGGGCCACCTGGGCGTTGACGGTGGCCACCAGCTCGGCCATCCGCTCCAACTCGGCCTCCGTGCCCACCAAGGGGATCATCACCTCGACCACCGGGTGCATCCCTTCCGCCAACAGGCGGGCCTGGGCCTGGAAGATCGCCCGGGCCTGCATCTCGTAGATCTCCGGGTAAACCATTCCCAGCCGCACCCCGCGAAATCCCAGCATCGGGTTAAACTCGGCCAAGGCGCGAGAGCGCCGCAGAATCCGGGCGTACTCCTGCTCAGCCTCCCGGTTGCCTTCCGCCTGCGCCCGCTGCAACGCCTGCTCGGTTTCCTGGACGTCGGGCAAAAACTCGTGCAGCGGCGGGTCGAGTAGGCGGATGGTGACCGGATAGCCGTCCATCGCCTTCAGGATGCCGTAAAAGTCGCTTTCTTGCATCGGCAACAGGCGCGCCAACGCCTCCCGCCGCGACTCGACGGTCTCGGCCAAGATCATCTCCTGCATCACCGGAAGCCGCTCCTGGGCCATGAACATGTGCTCGGTCCGGCACAGTCCGACCCCGGCGGCGCCAAACTCGCGGGCCCGGGCGGCGTCCTCGGGAGTGTCGGCGTTGGCCTCCACCCCGAGCCGCTTAAACTCGTCGGCCCAGGCCAACAGGCGCTCGAATTCGGGCGACAGCTCCGGTTCGATGGTCGGCACCTCGCCGCGCATCACTCGCCCGCTCGCCCCGTCGATGGTGATGATCTCGTCCCGGCATACCACCAGCGACCCGGCGGCAAACTGCTGCCGCTCCAAGTCGATCACGATCGCCTCGCACCCGGTCACCGCCGGCTTGCCCATCCCCCGGGCCACGATCGCGGCGTGCGAGGTCATGCCCCCGCGGCTGGTCAACACGCCCTGCGCCACCACGATCCCGTGAATGTCGTCGGGGGTGGTCTCCGGGCGCACCAAGATTACCTTCTCCCCAGCCTGCCCGCGCCGCTCCGCCTCGTCGGCGTCAAACACCACCCGGCCCGAGGCCGCCCCGGGGGAGGCCGGCAGTCCCTGCGCCAACACCTCCACCTGGGCATCGGGGTCAACCTGCCGGTAGAGCAGGCGCGCCACCTGCTCGGGGTCCTGGCGCAAGATGGCGGTCTTGCGGTCGATGATCCCCTCTTCCACCATGTCCACCGCGATCTTCACCGCCGCCCGCGCGGTGCGCTTACCGGCCCGGGTCTGCAGCAGGTACAAGGTCCCCCGTTCCACGGTGAACTCGATGTCCTGCATATCCCGGTAATGGCGCTCTAACAGCTCGGAGACCTCTTCCAGGCGGCGATGGGTCTCGGGCATCTCGCGAGCCATCTCGGCAATCGGCCGCGGGGTGCGAATCCCCGCCACCACGTCCTCGCCTTGGGCGTTGGTAAGGTACTCGCCGTAAATCCCGCGCTCCCCGGTGTTCGGGTTGCGGGTAAACAGGACGCCGGTGGCCGAGGTCTCCCCCATGTTGCCAAAGACCATCGACTGCACGTTGACCGCCGTACCCAGGTCCTCGGAAATCTTGTTAATCCGCCGGTAGACCACCGCCCGCGGGTTCTTCCAGGAGTCGAAGACGGCCTGGATCGCCATCTCCAACTGGGTTCTAGGGTCGTCGGGGAAGTCGCGTCCGGTCTCCTCGCGCACCAACCGCCGGTAGCGCTCGATCACCCGACTCAAGGCCGGGGGCGTCAGCTCGGGGTCGTGGCGCACCCCTTCCTCGGCCTTGACTTCGGCCAGGATCTCTTCAAACCGGCGATGTTCCATGTGCATGACCACGTTGCCAAACATCTGGATGAAGCGCCGGTAGCTGTCCAAGGCAAATCGCCGGTCGCCGGTGAGCCGCGCCAGCCCTTCCGCGGTGGCCGCGTTGAGCCCCAAGTTTAAGACGGTATCCATCATGCCCGGCATGGAAATCGGGGCTCCGGAGCGGACCGAGACCAGGAGCGGGTTCTCAGGGTCTCCCAAACGCTTGCCCAATTTGTTCTCCAGCGTCTTCAGGTGTTCCCACACCTCATCCATCATGCCGTCGGGGAAGCGGCCTTCCTTCTGATATGCATTGCAGGCCTCGGTGGTGATGGTGAACCCCGGTGGCACCGGCAGCCCGATCCGGCTCATCTCGGCCAGCCCGGCGCCCTTGCCTCCGAGGAGCGCCCGATCCTCGGCGCTGCCCTCTTCGAAGTCAAACACATAGCGTTTCATACCAGTTTTCCTCCTTGCCGCATGATCTCCAGCACCCGATTGGCGGTTTCCTCGACGGCGTGATTGCTGACGTCGACCACGGGGCACTTCAGCTGCGCGTAGATATCCCAAGCGTAATCTAATTCTACCAGGATTCGTTCCAGGGTGGCATATTGCGCATCGGCCTGAAGGCCGAGGCTCTTCAGGCGCTGGCGTCGGATTTCCACCAAGAGTTCGGGTTCGATGGTCAGCCCCACCGTTTTCCCCCGCCCGCTGGAATAAAGTTCCGGAGGCACCGGGACCTCTGGGACCAAGGGGATGTTGGCCACCTTCAGCCGGTGGTTGGCCAGGTAGAGGCTGACCGGGGTCTTGGAGGTGCGCGAGACGCCGAGTAACACCAGATCGGCCTGGCGAATCGCCCGCGGGTCCCGCCCATCGTCGTACTTTACGGCAAACTCGATCGCCTCCACCCGGGCGAAATACTCCCGGTCCAGCCGGTGGGTCAGCCCCGGCACCAATCGCGGGGCGACCCCCAGCGCCGCCTCCAGGCTGTCCAACATCGGGCCCAAGATGTCCACCGCCGCCAGCTGATGGCGAGCCGCCACCTCCAACAGGTAGCGGCGCAGCTCCGGCCGCACCAGCGTGAAGACGATCACCGAAGGGCGGTGCGCCGCCGCCCGGGCCACCACCTGGTCCAACCCTGCCGTCGAAGAGACGTGGGTGACCCGTTCAAGGTGGATGTCAGCACTGTCCTCAAATTGCACCGAGGCCCCGGCCGCCACCCGCTCCGCGGTCTCCCCCAACGAATCGGAGACCACAAACAAGGTCGCGCGCCGTCTCGTCTCCTCCTTGTCCAACCCGTCCCCCCCTCTCCACCGCTGAGAGCTACAACGACTCGGGCTCTAAGGGTGCCGACAAGGCCTCGCGGGCGAAATCCGCCAGGGCCATGCGCCGTTCCCGCACCGCCGGGTCAGGGTCGAGGACCAGCACGGCGTCAAAGAACTGACGAACGGCGGCCAACAGTTCGGGCAAGCTGGCCCACCAGCGGGGCCAGGCCTCCGCCTCCGGTGCGAAGCTGGCCAGCACCTGGGAGGCGGCAGCATAGAGTTGAACCTCGGCTTCGCCTTGGGGAGGGGGGAGGGGGCCCGAGCGCCGCCACCCCGCCAAAACCCGTGCCACCCGCTTGTAGGCGGTCAACCATTCCTCCCACTGAGGGTCTTGGGCCAACGCCGAAAGCTGTTCCAGCCGCGCTCGCAACGTCCCCAGCCGGTCGCTGCGCGCCGTCAGGGCACGGACCCAGGCCTCCGGCCACCGCTCCGCCCAGTACCCGGCCAATCGCCCAATCACCAGCTCCCAGGCTTCGGCCACCGCCGTCTCGCTCACGCCCAGCGCGTCACGGGCCGCCTCCAAAACCTGGCGAACCCCCAAGGCCGGCAGGTCGCCCTCGCTCAGGATCCGGGCGATGCCCAGGCCGGCCCGCCGCAACCCGTACGGGTCTTCCGAACCGGTGGGACGAATTTCGTGGCCCAAAAAAGCCACCAGGGTGTCCGCGCGATCCAAAAGCGCCAGCAGCTGCCCGACCCGGTGCTCCGGGATGGGGTCGCCCTGCCCGCGGGGGAGGTAGTGTTGGGCGATGGCCTGGCTGACCACCGGCGCTTCGCCGTTGTGCTGCGCATAGATGCCCCCCATCGTGCCCTCCAGCTCCGGGAACTCCTGGACCACGTGGGTCAAAAGGTCCGCCTTGGCCAGCTCGATGGCGCGCTCGAGGGCCTGGGCCTCGGCCGCGTCCAGCCCGGCCGGCTCGGCCAGCCGGCGGCCAAGCCGCTTGAGGCGTTCCACCTTGTCGCGGTAGCTCCCGAGCCCCTCCCAAAACAGCACCCGGTCGAGCCCTTGCGCTCGCTCCGCCAACGAATGCTTTAAATCCTCGCGGTAAAAGTAGCTGGCATCATTTAAGCGCGCCCGCAACACCTTTTCGTTGCCGTGACGCACCGCGTCCAGGCTCTCCCCAATCCCGTTGCGGACCCCGATGAAGTAGGGCAAGAGCGCCCCGTCTGGACGTAGCACCGGGAAGTAGCGCTGATGCACCCGCATCGAGGTGATCAAGACCGGCTCGGGCACCTCCAAAAAGGCAGGGTCGAAGGCCCCCAAGAAGGGCGTCGGCCACTCCACCAAGTTGGCCACCTCGTCCAGCAGCGCAGGGTGCTCGCCCACCACCCCTCCGACCTCGCCGGCCAACCGGGTGGCCTCGCGCTGAATCGTCCTCCGCCGCTCCTCTCCGGAGAGCATCACCCGGATCTGCGGCAGCAACCGCCAATAATGGTCGATGCTCTCGACCGCCACCGGCTCGGGGTGGTCGGTCCGATTTCCGTAGGTCATCGCCCGGCTCTCCACGCCCGCCACCGTCCAAGGGATCAACGCGTCGTCCAGCAGCAGCAAATTCCAGCGGATGGGGCGGATGAAGCGCTCGTTCCCTGCGCCCCAGCGCATGCTCCGCGGTAGGCTCAACGCCGCGTAGGCCTCCGCCAAGGCTTGGGGCAAGACGGCGGCGGCCGGCTCTTCCGGCCTGGCCACCTCCACCACCGCGTACTCGCGGCCCCCCTGTTCCTCGCGCTCCACCGCCTCCACGGCCACCCCCACCCGGCCTAAAAAGCCTCGCAGGGCCGGGGTGGGCTCTCCGTCGGGGGTAAAGGCGGCTTTCCACTGCGGTCCGCGCACCCGCTGCCTTTCCGGGCGTTGGCGGGAAGCCACCTCTCCCGCCAGCACCAGGCGCCGGGGGGTGGCCCCTCCCTGCAACGGGCCGGCGTCCAGCCGATGGCGCTTTAACGCCTCTTCCACCAGGGCCCAGAGGGCTTGGTGGATCTCGTCGAGGTAGCGGCTCGGGATCTCCTCCACCCCGAGCTCCCACAGGAACCGCTGTCGACTCATGGCGCCACCTCCGCTTCCGCTTCCCGCTCCAGCCACATCCGCGCCGCCACCCGCGCCAGCGCGCGCAGGCGACCCAGGTAGGCCTGCCGCTCGGTCACCGAGATCGCCCCCCGGGCGTCGAGGGTATTGAAGAGATGCGAACCCTTGAGCAGTTGTTCGTACCCCGGTCGCAACAGACCGGCCTCAAACAGGCGCCGCGCCTCTCCCTCGGCGATGCGGAACAACTCGAACAGCACCTCGGGTTCGGCCCACTCGAAGCTGTAGGCGGCTTGCTCGTATTCTACCCGTTGGAAGAGCTCGGCGTAGGTCACGCCTTCGGCCCACTGGATCGACCAGACGTCCTCGGTCCCGGCCAGATAGCTGGTCAACCGTTCCAATCCGTAGGTCAATTCGGCGGACACCGGGCGACACTCCTGTCCCCCGACCTGCTGGAAGTAGGTGAACTGCGTCACCTCCATCCCGTCCAGCCACACCTCCCACCCCAATCCGAAGGCCCCCAGGCTCGGGGACTCCCAGTTGTCCTCCACCAAGCGGATGTCGTGGTGGCGGCGGTCGATCCCCAAGCGCTCCAAGCTGCGCAGGTAGAGTTCGACCACGTCGTCGGGACTCGGCTTTAACAAGACCTGGAATTGGTGGTGCTGGTAGAGGCGGTTGGGGTTTTCGCCGTACCGCCCGTCGGCCGGGCGGCGCGACGGCTGTACGTACGCCACCCGCCAGGGACGGGGGCCCAGGGCCATAAAAAAGGTCCAGGGGTGCATGGTCCCCGCCCCCATCTCCACGTCGTACGGCTCCGCCAACACCGCCCCTTGGTCGGCCCAAAACTGCTTGAGTCGCATCACTACGTCCTGCAAGGTTGCTACCCTGGTCACTCCGCCGTCTTCCCTTCGTTCTCTTCTACCGGACTCGCTCCCTCGGCGGCGGCCGGTGGCCGTCGCCCGCCTTTCCAGGAGGCCATCTCCAAGGCGGAAACCTCCTGCAAAAAGTCAAAGGCCTTGGGAAGCCGCCCCCCGTGGATGGCCAGACTTTGGCGCAAGACAAACTGCGCCTCCTGGCGCACCGTGCCTTGGGCGCGCACCCTTCCAAACTGGTCCTCCTCACCGTGCAGCCACTGGCGCAGTGTCCAGTACAGCCCGGCTCCCAGCCGCGCCGCCTGCTCCCCCAGCTGGCGGCGACACGACTCGCAGACCAGGCTTCCCTCCCACAGGTCCAGTCCCACCGGCGGGGCCAACGGGCCCTGGCAGTGCCCGCACTGGTCGGGATCGATGCCGAATCCCGCCACCGCCAACAATTGAAAGGCGGCTTGCAGCCCCACCGACGGGGCGTCTTTGCCCTCATTGAGCGCGGACAGCGCCCCCACCAGGACCTTAAAGGCGGCGGGGTGGGGATCGTGCAGCGAAAACAGCGCCTCGATGATCCCCGCCAGGGCAAACCCCCAACCCAAGCGCTCCAAGTCCTGACCCAGTCGCGACCAGCCGGTCTCCAACTCGGCGCTCTGCAAGGTGTCGAGTCCGCCGCGCCCCCGGTAGAGGCGAAAATAGGCGTAGGCCAGGGGTTGGACGGCGGCCAGGAGGCGGCTGGTCGGGCGCCGGGCGCCGCGGGCCACCGCGTCCACCATCCCTTGTTCCTGACAGAAAATCCGCACCAGGCTGTCCGCTTCCCGGTAGGCTCGGACCTTCAGCACCACGCCGCGATCTTGATACTGTGGCATCGCGTCAGCTGGAACCGGATTCGCTGAAGCCAAACCGGCGCAGCCATTCCTCCTGGTCGCGCCAGCGCTTGCGCACCTTGACCCACAGATCCAGGTAGACCGCGTGCCCGTAGTAGGCTTCGAGCTCGAGGCGCGACGCCTCTCCGATCCGGCGCAGCATGCGTCCCCCTTCCCCGATCACGATCCCTTTTTGACTGTCGCGTTCCACCACGATCGAGGCCCGGACGTAGACCAGCCGCTCCGAGCGCCGAGTCCGCTCCTCGACCAGCACCGCCACCGAATGCGGAATCTCCTGGGCCAAAAACAGGAGCACCTTTTCCCGGATGACCTCGGCGATGTAGAAGTCCTCCGGCTGGTCGGTGACCACCTCGTCCGGGTAGTACCGAAAGCCTTCGGGCATCGCCGCCAGCGCGTCGGCCACCAACTGGTCGAGGCCCGCCCCGGTCTCTGCCGAGATGAGGTAATGGCGCGGATAGTCGCCTAACCGCAAGTAACCGACCAGGAGGGGCTCGGGATCGCGCACCAAGTCGACCTTGTTGGCCAATAGCCAGGTGGGGGTCTTGACCTGAGCGCAGGCCTTGGCCACTCGCTCGTCCTCTTCCCGGGGTGGACGGCTGATGTCAACAATATGCCATAACAAGTCGACATCTTTCATCTGGGTTTCCGCCGCCTTGACCATCCGCTCGGCCAATTTGGTGCGCGGCCGGTGGATGCCGGGGGTGTCGACCAGGATCAGCTGCCCGTTCGGGGCGTGGTAGATCCCGCGAATCACGTTGCGAGTGGTCTGGGGCTTTGGGGTGGCGATGGCCACCTTGCGGCCCAAAATCGCGTTCAACAGGGTCGACTTGCCCACGTTGGGGCGTCCCACCAAGGCCACAAACCCAGCCCGATACGGAGCGTCAGCCGCCGTCATGTTCCCCCCCTCTCCCGACCCCAACCGCCCTCATTCCCCCTCCGAGCTTGCCACCGGCGTCTCCGAGGTCACCTTTTGGCGCAAGGTCAGCCGTTTGACTCGCCGCCCCACCACCTTGGCCACGGTAAATTCCCATCCCTCCGCCTCCACCACCTCCCCCTCCACCGGGGCCCGTCCCAGGAGGTGGAGGATGAGGCCGCCCACCGTGTCAAAATCCTCGTGAGGGAAGTGCGTCCCCAACAGCTCGTTGAGCTCGTCGATCGGTTCTAATCCGTCCATCTCGTAGACGCCCGGCTCCACCTCGCGCACGGTCAGGTCCTCGGTGTCGTATTCGTCGTGGATCTCGCCCACGATCTCCTCCAACAGGTCTTCGATGGTGACGATCCCGGCGGTACCTCCGTACTCGTCCAACACCACCGCGATCTGGGTGCGCCGGTTGCGGAAATCCGCCAACAACTCGCTGATCGGCTTGGTTTCCGGCACGTAATGGACCGGCCGCAACAGCTCGGACACCGGCGTGTTGGGGTCGCGCTCCTTCAAATAGGCCAAAAGGTCGCGGGCGTAGACCATGCCGATCACGTCGTCGATGGTGTCCCGGTAGACCGGAAGTCGCGAGTGTCCCCAGTGGATGAATGCCTCCCAGGCATCGCTCAAGGTGGCATCCGCCCGGAGCGCCTTGACGTCGATCCGAGGCACCATCACCTCGCGCACCACGGTATCGCCAAACTCGAACACGCTTTGGATCAGCTCGCGCTCGTTGGCCTCGATCAGCCCTTCCTCTTCCCCTACCTCAACCAGGGTGCGTATCTCCTCCTCGGTGATCAGTCTTCCCCCCTCCGCCTTCCCCCCAAAGAGTCGAATCACCGCCACCCCGATGGAGGTCAACAGGCGGACGATGGGATAAAAAAAACGGACGGAAAAAGACAGGAAGGGAGCCAGTTTCAAGGCCACCGTCTCGGGATTGTGGGCGGCGTAGGTCTTGGGCGTGATCTCCGCCGCCAACAGCACCACCACCGCCATCACCACGCTGGCCCAGGCCACGCCCACCGGCCCAAAGTAGGCGATGAAGGCCCCGGTTGCCAGCGAAGAGGCCACCACGTTGGTGACGTTATTGCCGAACAGCACCGTGCCGAGGAGCCGGTTGGGGTCGCGAATCAGCCGCTCCACCTCCCGACCGTGGCGGGCCCCCTCCGCCACCAAGTTGCGCACCCGTCCGCGCGACAGCGCCATCATCGCTGTTTCGGCCATAGAAAATAACGCGGATAAGACCAAGAGCAGGACCAGCGCCGCGACGGGTATCCAGCGAACGTCCTTCACCGGTGCTCCCCTAACCTCCTTCGCGATCCAGGCCTCTCGGCCCGGCCCAGACCAAGAGCCCCCCCACAATCCCCCAACCCACCAACAGCCCGACCAACGGCCAAGGATGCCGACTCAACTGTAACACAATGGCCATCGGCAACTCGCCCACCCGGGGGAGGAAGACGTCGGCCCCCACCGCCGCCGCCCCCAAGGCGGCAATCAAGACCGCTCCGGCCGCCACGTCCTTGGCCACCTCGGCCAGCCGGTGGTATTCCGGGCTGGCCAGGTCAACCACCGTCTCCACTGCGGTGTTGACCATCTCCGCCACCAGCACCACCGTAATCGCCAGCAGGACGGCCAAAAACTCAGAGGCGGGCAGGCGCAACAGCCAACCCAGCCCCAGCATCAACGATGCCGCCGCCAGATGAATGCGCATGTTGCGTTGGGAGGAGATGGCGTAACCCAGGCCGCGAAACGCGTACCGGAACGATTGCCACAGGTTTTCAGCGCGCTTCACGGGTGAGTCCCAGCCCCGCCAACACCGCTTCCGCCTTGGCCATCATTTCCTGTTCCTCCACCGGGGTCTGGTGGTCGTAGCCAAGCAGGTGCAAGGTCCCGTGAACCGCCAAAAACGCCACTTCCCGAGCCAGGGAATGGCCGTATTCTCGGGCCTGCTCCTGGGCCCGGTCCATCGAGATCACGATGTCGCCTAAAAGCGCGCTGGGTTCTTCCTCCGGCCACGGCTCCCCTTCCCGCTGAGAGAACGACAGGACGTCGGTCGTCCGATCGATGCCCCGATATTGGCGGTTGAGGCGACGCACCTCGGAGTCGTCGGTCAGCACCACGCTGACCTCCGCCCCGTCCAAGCCCCCTTGGTTAACCAGCACTTGGCGGACCGCTAGCCGTACCGTTTCCTCCCATTCGGCGTAACGATGCTCGGGGTGACTTTCCACCCACACCTCCACGCCCTTTGCTCCTCTCCATCTCCTTTAGCACCCGCTCCGGGTATTCGATGCGTTGATGGAAAATCCCCGTCAACACCCGGGTGAAGGTGCGCGCGATGATGTCCAATTCCTTCAACGTCAGGTTGGAGTCGTCCAGTTGGCCATCCTGCAGGCGATCTTGAATGATCTTCCGCACCGTGGCCTCGATCAAGGCCGGGGTGGGATGCTTTAAGGTCCGGCAAATGGCTTCGCTGGCGTCCGCCAACATGACGATGGCCGTCTCCTTGGATTGGGGTTTCGGCCCCTCGTAACGAAAATCCTCCTCCACCACCCCTTCTCCGGTGTCCGATTCGACCGCCTTGCGGTAAAAATAGCCGATCAGGGTGGTCCCGTGGTGCTCGCGGATAAACTGGACAATCGCCTCCGGCAACCGCTCCCGGCGGGCCATCTCCAGGCCGTCGCGGACGTGCGAAGAGATGATCAGGGCCGACAGGGCCGGGGACAATTTGTCGTGCGGGTTTTCCCCCCCAAACTGGTTGTCCACGAAGAAGTACGGGCGCTTGGCCTTGCCGATGTCGTGGTAGTAGGCGCCCACCCGGGCCAGCAGGGAATTGCCTCCCACCGCCTCGGTGGCGGCCTCGGCCAGATTGCCCACCATGATGCTGTGGTGGTAGGTGCCCGGGGCCTCCACCAACAACTTGCGCAAGAGCGGCTGGTTGGGATTGGACAGCTCGATCAGCTTCATCGGGGTCACGATCCCAAACGGGCCTTCCAACAACGGCATCGCCGCCCGGGCGATCCAGGTCGCCAAGGCCCCGTCCACGAACCCCCAGACCAACCCTTGCCACTGGTGGTACTGGAGCAAGGACGCGCCCTGCATCACGTCCAGGCCGGCCAAGGCAAAGAGGTTGACTCCTCCCACCAAAAGGCTGGTCCAGAGCAGGTCGTGGCGGCGCGACAAGACGGAGACGGCGAAGACGGCCGCAACCCCGCCGCAGAAGGAGACCAGGGCGACGTCGACGTCGGTCCCGGTCAGCACCGCCATGGCCAGGGACAACACCCCGGCGGTCAAGAGCCCCAGCCCGGCGTCGACCATGGTGGCGACCAACATCGCCACCGCCGGCACGATCAGGTAGTCCAACATGGGCAGCCGGCTTAACCCGTCGGCGGCGATCAGCCCGGCGACCAGCGCGATGCCCGCGATCACCGCCAAAGCCTCCCGCTGCAGAAGCGGCCGCCGCAACAGCCACAGGTAGCCGCCCAGCATTCCCACCAAGAGGGCGGCAAACAGCATCGAGCCCAGGATCGGGCCGGGATCAAACCCCTGGTCCAACAGGTCCAATTCTCGCAAGACCTGGATGTCTCCGGCGGTGACCCGCTGTCCCTCCACCAACACCTGCTCGCCGCGCAGGATCTTGACCAGCGGCACCTGGTTGATCGCCGCCTGCTTGCGGGCCAAGGTATCCTGGACGTTGATGAAGGTGTTGGGCCGAACGTTGGCCTGCCCAAAGGCGGTGAGGAAGGCCTTAAGTCCGGGGTCGCTCTCCTGCTGGGAAGCCAGCTCGGCCACGAAACTGCGCGCCTCCGCCATCCCGGTGGCGGTGGCCCGGATGCCGTTGCCGTTGCCCATGACCGAGGCCAGGATGACCAGCGAGTCCTGTTCCAGCTGCGCCAGCTGGGCCGGGCTCAAGGAGAGCACCTCTTGCCAAACCGCCGGGCTTAAGCTCAGTCCGGTGGCCTTCTCGGCGGCCAGCACCCGCTCGTCCATGGGCACACCGCTGTCCTCCGACAAGGCCTGCAACAGGCGAAACGTGGCCTCTTCCTGGCTTCTGGCCTGACTTAAGATCGCCGGATTGGTGGTGTAGACGTTGGGCACGTTGGCCGCTGCCGCGGCCCTGGCCTTGGCGGTGGCTCCCCAGTCGATCACCCCGTAGGGCGCCACCACGTTGCGCGGCGCCAAGTCTCCTACATGCACGTCGATCCGCTGCGAGAACAGGGTCAGGCTGAAGATGGCCGAGATGGCCAGCCACACCGCCACCGCCACCGCCAGCAGGCGGGCGGTATGGCTCTCCAACCCCTTGGGGGGCCAGGCCAGGTGCGCTCCCGCCACGCGGCGGGGAAAAATGGCATTCATCGTCGCTCGGCTCCTGGGCGGCGTGCTTCCGCCCGCTCATAGGCGGCGATGATCCGCGCCACCAAGGGGTGGCGCACGACATCCCGCTCCGAAAGGCGAACGATCTCCACGTCCTCCAGGCCTTCTAGGATCTTGGCCGCCGCCGTCAGCCCGGAGACTTGGCCGCTCGGCAGGTCGATCTGGGTTTGGTCTCCGGTCACCACCATCCGAGACCCTTGTCCCAGCCTGGTCAAAAACATCTTCATCTGCTCGTAGGTGGTATTCTGCGCCTCATCTAAGATGACGAAACTCTGGTTGAGGGTTCGCCCCCGCATGTAGGCCAAGGGAGCGATCTCGATGTGGCCGCGCTCCCGGTACTTCTCCGAGGCCTCGGGCCCCAACAGTTCAAACAAGGCGTCGTACAGCGGGCGGAGATACGGATCGACCTTATCCTCCAGGTCTCCCGGCAAAAAGCCCAACTTCTCTCCGGCTTCGACCGCCGGCCGGGTCAGGACAATCCGTTCCACCTGGTGGGCGCGCAGCGCCTGCACGGCCATGGCCATGGCCAGAAAGGTCTTTCCGGTCCCTGCCGGCCCAATTCCGAACACCAACGTCCGCTTGCGGATCGCCTCCACATACCGCTGCTGCCCCAGGGTCTTGGCGCGGACCACTTTGCCTTGGGTGGTGGTAAAGATCGTCTCGCTGAGCAGATGGAGAAATTGGGGCTGGGCGCCCTCGCGCACCGCCCGGATCGCCGTCTCCACGGTGGTCCGATAGATCGGCTCGCCGGCGGCGACCCATTCCGCTAACAGATCCAAAACTTCTCGGGCCTGATTTTGTCCTTCGTGGGAACCGGAGATGGCCACCGTGTTGCCACGGGCAGTCAGCTTGACCGCCAAGGTGTCCTCAATCACCTTCAAATGCTCGTCGCCATGTCCAAACAAGGTTGTCGCTGCTTGGTTGTCCGCTATCACCCACTGGGTTAGTGGCAATCCGCGTCCCCCTTCTCCCCTGCGAGAACCCTGACGCCCACCCTCACCCGGTGCCGCCCCCCGGATCCGCGGGGCGCAGGCGAGCGCCTGGCGTCCCTCCGCCGGCTCCCCCGCCTTGTTTGCTTGGCGGCCCGGCGATATTCTCCTCCACCGTCCGTTCCAACCAGACCTTCACACCGTCCTGCTGCCGCTGCACCTGCTCTTGTTGCCCTAACACCGGAGCTTCGGCGGGAATGTTCGCCTGAAGCTCGGCCAACGCGCGCCGTCTGGCCCACTCGGTGGCGGTCTTGACGTCCAACCGGCGGACCCGGCTTATCATCTCATTATATACTAACTCTTGGCGTTCGAAAGGGAGGAGGATGCCCCGAAAATAGATCGGCTCGGTGTGGACCTCCAGCTGATAGTGGCGGAAGGGCACTGGGGGGGACGGAGGTTGCCAGAGCAGCCGGCCGTCGGGCCACACCCAGCGCACCACCGTCAGCCTTCGACCCGGTTGGGTCTCGGTGGCTTGATACGATTGAAAGGCGGAGGCCCGGTAGGTGACGGCCGCCCAAACCTCGCCGGCCGCCGGGGTGTTGACCCGCACCTCCGCAGAGGGGCCGGGCGCTTGTCCCGAGAAGGCCACCACCCCTTCAATCACCACCTGCCCGCGCCGCACCCGCTCCCCAGGTTGCACGGTGGCCCGCCCGATGTAGACCACCACCCGGCGCACCTCGCCCCCCTTCTGGGCCACCAGATAGGGCACGGTGGCCGGCGGGGGCGGAGGGAGAAAGGGGGCCACGGCGATGGTGACCAGCACCCCTTGCCGTTCCAACCCCACCCAGGAGAACTGCGGCAACAGGCTTTGCATCCGCAGTCGAATCCGCTCCAACCGTTCCGGTTGGGCCGACGATCCCAGGGTCAGCCCGGCCTCGGCCGCCGCGGCGACAATCGCCCGCCGATCTGCCACCGGCAGATTGGCCGCCGGCACGTCCACCAACCACACCCGACCACTGAAAAACGCAAACCACCCCACGGCGGCGACCAGCCCGATCCCGATCCCGGGCCGACGCCGAGCGCCCCGCCACACCAAGGGCAGTCCTCCCCGGCGCCCGAAACGCGCCCGCGCCCCGGCCATGCGGGCCACCCGCCGCACCGACCCGATGCCCGAAAGGCTCAGGCGCAGGCTGAGCCGCCCCTGGCCCGCGGTAACCGCCCACAGGCGATGGCCGTACGCCGCCAGTTGGGTCAAAATCGCGCTAGGACGCCCCCCCGAGAACGTCACCTCGATCCACCCGAAGACCCAACGCCAAAACGCCTCTCTCATCGGCCGCGTCCCTCCAGCCAACGCACGGTCTCCACGGCGCCGGTGACCAGGATCTCTTGGGGGTCCAACCAGCCGATGACCATGTTTTTACCTTCGACCAAAAGCCGCCCCTCGGGAAGGGCCAGAAGGATTCGCGACGGATCAAAGGCGATGACCCCGCGATGATTCTCCACCCGAAATTGCAAGGCCCCGACCACCTCGATGCGCGGCACGTTCCCTAACACTTCCGGGGGAAGGTCCAAGGCTTGGGTGAGGCCATACCACCAACGTCCCCTGCGCATGCTCAGGCTCCCTTCACCGCATCCGTCTCTCGGATGCTGTCAGGCCCCTCAACCTGCTTAAGGAGTATGTCTGACCCAGACCATAAATGATCCACGCCCCCTGCGGGGGCGGGAGGCTTGAGGCTTGGGCCAACCGGAGCGCCGGTCGATGAGAGGCAGCCGAGGGGGCCGCCTCCGCACCCGGCCGCGAGGGCCGCGTCCCTCTGGAGAAGGAGAGCCGGCGGGGCCGTTCGCCCCACCGGCTGAGCGGTGCTTCCCTGGCGGGCCTGGGCGCGCTAAACCGTCGCGCGGCCCTCAGTTCATCGCAGGAGAAAATCCAGGACCAGCTGGTTGAACTCCTCTGGCCGCTCGGTGGGAATGAAATGGCCGCAGTCCAACGTCTTCAGCTCGGCCTGGGGCAGGCGGGAGAGCGCCTCCTGAGCCAGGTCGATGGCGTTGGTGCGGTCTTGGAGGCCCCACAGCAGCAAGGTGGGCGCCGTCACGTAGGGCAGGCGGCGCAACAGGTGGTAGCGCCGCCGGTGCTCGGGGTCATTCATGTGGCGCAAGATCAGCTGATAGGCCTCGAGCGCGCCCGGGACCTCGGTTTTGGCAAAATCCCGGGCGGCGACCGCCTCCACGTCGACCCGCCCCGGAGGCGTGCGCTCAGCCCACTGGCGGGCCACCTCCTCGCGAGTCGGCGGGGAGAAGTTGGTCATGCTGGCCAGGGTCCGGGTGGCCAATCCTCCCGGCGCCACCAAGACCAGCCGATCCACCCGCCCCGGACTTTCGTAGGCCAAAAGCGCCGCCACCCATCCCCCCATCGAGTGGCCTACCACGTGCGCGCGGCTAATCCCGAGGACATCTTGAAACTCGCGCACGAAATCCACCAGATAGGCGAAGGAATACTCCCGCATCAAGCGGTCGCCCAAGCCCCAGCCCAAGAAATCGGGGGCGTAGACGGTCAGTCGCTGGCTGAGCGCATCCCAATTCAGCCACCAGTGGTCGCCGCCGGCGGTGTAGCCGACCCCGTGCAGCAAGATCACCGGTGGTCCCGACCCGCCGGCGAAGTACCGCGTGCGTCCGTGGCTCATCTCCACCCAACGTTCTTCGACAGCCAAAAGAGCGTGCCCTCCTTTATCCCCTCCGGCCAGCCAGCGGGCGTTATCGCGAGCCCTGATACAGCTTGGCCAGTTTCTGGTAACGCTTCTCGTCCACCGACTTCACATAGGCCAACATCCCGGCCAGGTTCTCCGCCGCCGTCCCCCGCACCTGATAGCGGTGGACCGCGGCCCGCAACCTCCGATATCGGTCTCGGCCAATCCCAAAGCCCTGCTCGGGGTCGAGGATCAGGCCGGTCACCTTCCGCTGCACCCGCGGACCCATGCGCCGAAACTTTTGCCGGTTCTCGCGAAATCCCTCTTCCTCAAAGATCTTCCGCACCAGCGGCACGGCTCGGTTTAGCGCATCGAGGTTTTTTGCCGACAGGGTGATGTCGTCGGCGTAACGAGTATAGACAATGCCCCTCGGCTCGACCACTCCGGCGATCCGGCGGTCTAACCGGTAGCAGACGATGTTCGACAAAGCCGGGGAGGTGGGAGCCCCGATCGGCAACGCCCCCTGGTAGGTGCACAGCCTCACCAGGCAGTCCAGCCCGCGTCCGGTGTAGCCCAGGTGCTTGAACACCCCGGCCACCCGGGGGACGGTGATGGTGCCGAAAAAATTCTCGAAATCGAACTTCACGAAGTACACCTGGTCGCGGTGGGGGGTGGTGTTGGCGGTCAGGGGCGAGATGCCAAGCCCGCCGCGAAAGGCGGTGGCGTGCTGGTCCACCGGCACAGGGCGCAGGAGATTGTGCAAAATCCATCGCTGGATGCGGCGGAGGCGCCACGAGGGGATCTGGATCTCCCGGGTTTTCCTCCCGGCCTTGACGGTCACCGTCCGATACCGGGGGAAAAACGCGCTCCGGTAGACGGTGGTCGGGGACAGGCGCAGATATCGGGCCAAGCTTACAATCCCGTCGATCTCGGGCAGTCCGTACAACATCGGGACGATTCCCCCGTATCGGCATAACCCTAGTAGTTGGAGATAAACTACTACAGAAAGAAAAAGGCCAGGCGAGGAAGGTTTACATGCTTCGGGCTCTCCGGCGGCCCGGCGAGCGGCAAGTGAGGACGCTCAGTTGCCGCAAGCGCGGGGCGCGGGATGGTGTCTGCGAAAAGATCCTCTAGAGTGGCGATGCGCCACTGCTGCCCCTGCTGAGCGGAGCGGGCTAAACCTTTCCTCGCCTAGCGCCTCTATCCAATTCTATTCATACCGGCAAAGCGCAGAAAGTCAAGTCTTTTTCTCGCAAAAGGCAAGTCTTCCACCAAGGCCAGGATGTAATCGACCCCCCGCTCGCTCACCCGCAGCGTCTGATCCTCTCCCCGCCTGATGTAGCCGTGCAAGAACAGATGGTCTTTAGCGGCCCGCAAGACCATGGCAAGGTCGGCCGGCGGCAGGTTCACCCGCTCGCCCAAAAACGCCTGGATGCTCTCCTCCCGGACCGCCTCCAGCAAATAGGTGGAGGCCAGTAAGAACCGCTGCAGCCCGATGAGGTCGTAGGGTCGCTCGGTCAGCGGGCGGCCGACCACCCGCACCCGAGGACCGGCAGCGAGACTTTCCAGCAGTTGCCCACAGGCCTGCTCAAAAGCCTCCGCCTCCTCCCGCACCCACACAACCCGCCGAGGGCCCTGCCTCCCAGCGACGTGGCGCAGCAAGGCTCGAAGGACGGGGTCGTTGCGGTGGCGCTCTCCGGAGACCACGTATACCCGCCCGGCCAGCGCATGGTGGTTGGCAAAGGCCCCAAGCTGGGCGTACGCCGTCGGCGAGGCCAGGCAGACCACCACCGCATCCAGGGTCTCGGCCAAAATGTGCTCCAGCGTCCACAGGTCCCGTTGTTTGGAGAGGGCTCGGAAAAGCGAGTGGGGTGAATGGACTTCGACCTTCTTGCCTACCGCCCGCGAGCGCAGGGGCAGCGTCCGGGCACCCCATCGGCCAGAGGCGCCCTCTGGTTCCCTCGGTTGACCGGCCATCAACACGTTCCAAACCTGCTCGTCTAACTCGCTGGACCATCCCAGAACGTCGTCCAGCAAGCGTTGCACCTGCGTTCCGACTCCTACCATCGGCTTGTCCCTCCGTCGCGCGCCCTGGCTCTGCCCATCAGCTTATAAATCTCATTCTACCGCAAAAAGTCTTGCCGGACGCGGAAAGATCCGGTGGCTTGGAGCGGCGAGCCGAGGTAAAAAAAATAACCTCGCCGCCTGTAGTCGACGAGGTTGAATTACCGGCGGTGGTCCACCGTTTATCCCGCCTTGCGCGTCGCCGTCGGCTGGTTTTCCTTCTTTTCCTGGCCCGCCAGCAGCCGCTGCTTTAACGCCTCCACCGCCTCGGGGCTGTCGGGCAGCCGGCCGTCCCACTGGCGCAAGATTTCCTGCCGCAGGCGCCACACCCAAACCGAGGCCGCCAACCAAAGCACCACCACCGCCCAGGCCACGATCTCCTGCCACATCCTCCTCGCCCCCCGTCCGAAGTCTTATCGTCCACGCTTATCTGCATTCGTCCTTCTGTTTCCATTGTAGGAAGCGTCCCGACCGGGCACCAATACATTTGCAAAATAGCGAGCTATAAATCTGGTTGATGGTGCGGCGAAGCGCGGAGCAATTGGCGGACGTTATTCACCGCCCTCCCCATATCGAGTCAAGGACGGGATTTCCCCTTGCCAGCGCGCTAATATAGTATTGGGATACGCATAAGGGGCATTTATTTGGGGGGATACTCCGTGGAGTTGCGGCAATTGGAGTATTTTTTGGCCGTCGTCGATCACGGCAGTGTCACCAAGGGGGCCGAAGCCCTCCACGTCAGTCAACCCGCGGTCAGCCAGACCCTGCGGGCGTTGGAGGCCGAGATCGGTCAGCCCTTGCTGCGGCGTGAAGCCACCGGGGTGAGCATGACCCCAGCCGGTCAAATCTTCAAACGCCACGCCTTGCGCATCCTGCACGCCGTACACGACCTTCAGGAGGAGTTAGGAGCCAAGAAGGCGGGGCTGCACGATTTGAAGGTGGGGGTGCTGCCCACCCTGGCCCGGGACTACATCCCTCCCATCTTACGGCAATTCCTGCAAGAGAAACCCGACGTCTCGGTGCGGCTGATCGAGCTGCCGACCCAAGGACTGTTGCGCCAAGTCTTGGCCGGCGACCTGCACCTGGCGGTGTTGGACCTGCCGTTGACCGAGCCCCTGATCGAGGTCACCCGCCTCTGGCAAGAGCGCCTGGTCCTGATCGTGCCGCCCGAGATGGCCTTGCCTCCCGGACCGGTGCCCCTAGAGGCCCTCGCCGACGTCCCCTTCATCACCATGGAACCCGGCTACGGCCTGCGCGACGCGCTCTACCGCGCGGCCCAGGCAGCCGGGTTCCAACCCAAGGTGCTCTTTGCCTTGACCAGTCTCTCCGGGGTCATCGGCTACGTGGCCGCCGGCTTCGGGGTGGCCATCGCCCCCGAGCGTTCGGTGATCCAGGACGCCCGCGCCGGGGTGCTCCAGGTCCATCGCTTAGAGCCCGATTTGACCCGCAACATCGGCGTGATCTGGCGGTCGGGCCGCATCCTGCCCGACTTGGCCGCCGAGTTCCGCGACTACCTCATCGCGGCCAGCTCGCGGCTTAAGCTCGGGATTTAACCGCCGGCGCTAGACGGCGTCGCCCCCGAAGGCAGGTACTGATTGGTGAATTCGTGCACCGCCGCCTTGGCCTCCTCGGGAGTGAGCTGGTGGTTCTGGACGAAGATCGCGGCCATGTTGGACCAATCTTCGGCCGTGGTGCGCCCCCCGGGGCTGAAGTGATACTGCGGCATCGAGACCTCCAGGATGGAGGCGGGAATCGAGTGATAGTAGCGCTCGATGATCGGCATCGCCACCTTGGGATTTTGGTCGATCAAGTCGTTGGCCTCGGCGATGGAGGTGGCCACCGCCCGGGTGATGTCCGGATGCGCCTGCGCGTAGGCCTCGGTGGTAATCACCGCGCCGAAAGCGGCATGGGCCAAGACCGGAAAGTCCAGCCCGGTCCATCCCAGCACCCCGATTCCCTTGGAGGTGGCCACCTCGGCAAACGAGGGGTCAAAGATGGTGGCCTCGATCGTCCCTGCCTGCAGCGCGGCTAGATTGGAGCTGGGGGATCCCAGGGCCACCTCGTGATAGTCCACTCCCGACTGATATCCCACCGTGGAGAACATGTAGCGGGTGGCCAAGTCGGTGATCGACCCGGGGGCGGTGATGCCGATCTTCGCTCCCTTCAGCGCCTTCAGGCGGTCGGCCAGCGGAGCCTTGGGGTCAAAGTGGTGGGCGTCGGCCCAGCTCTTGTTGACCTCGACGTCGAGTTCGATGGCGTTGGTCAAGGCCGCGATCGCGATCAGGTGGTTGCCTTTGCTGTCGGCCAAGAGGGCGTCGCTGGCCACCCCCGCGTCAAACTGGGCGCTGCCCCCGATCAACGTCGCGGCGGCGGTCGACCCGGCCTGCAGGGGAACTACGTTGACTTTCAGCCCGTTTTTCTCGAAAATTCCGGCTTGCTCAGCCACCGTCACCGGGGCGTAGGCTGGGGCGTCCACTGCCTCCACCATGGTGATCGGGGTCAAGGCCTTGCTTGACGCCGCCTTGCTCTGCACCGCCGTGCTCGGAGATCCGGCTTTGGGAGCCCCGGCTGAGCCGCAGCCGGCCAGCCCCAGGACCGCCAGGGCCGCCACCCCGGCGCCGGTCCGCTTCCAAAGCCCGCTCCACTGCCTGGTCGCGATGTCGTCCCTACTCATTTGCGTTTATTACTCCCTTCCAATTGGTCCGGCCCACCCAGCGCGCCCTGCCCAGAGAACCATTCAAGCCACCAAGCAGGCCGCGTCCAGGTTCCTCTCACCGTGAGTCACGCATGCGCCGCTCCAGCCACGGCACCAGTCCCCCCGCCTCGAGCAGCTCCCGCAAGTGCTCGGGCAACGCGCTGGCCGGGTAGGACTCCTGTCGGGTCAGGTTGTCAACTTGGCCCCGCCAGGGGTCGACGACCACTCGGTCGCCGTCGGCGATGCGGGCCACCTCCTTGCACTCCACCACCGGAAGCCCGAGGTTGATGGCGTTGCGAAAAAACAGGCGGGCGAAGGAGGCGGCCACCACCGCCGCGACCCCAAGGTGTTTTAAGGCCAACACGGCCGTCTCGCGGCTAGACCCTGAGCCGAAGTTCTCCCCGGCGACCACCAGGTCGCCAGGGCGCACCTCCGCGGCAAACTCGGGTCGAAGATGTTCCAGGCAGTGGCGGGCGTAGACTGCGACCCCCTGCGCCGAATATTCGGCCAAGGCCAGCTGGCCGGTGTCGACGTTGTCGCCCAACCTCCATGCTCGTCCTTCAATCGGCTTTGGATGGATGGTCATGGCACACTCCTCCCGTGCAGGTTTACGCCTCCAAGATGTCGCGCGGGTCGGTCAGGCGGCCGGTCAAGGCGGCCGCCGCCACCGTCAGCGCCGAGGCCAAATAGATGGAGGCGCTGCCGGAACCCATGCGTCCGGGGAAGTTGCGGTTGGTGGAGCTGACCGCCACCTCGCCGTCGCCCAAGATCCCGGAGTGTCCTCCCCCGCAGGCCCCGCACCCCGGCGCGGTGACGATCGCGCCGGCTTCGTACAGCGTCTGCAATACCCCGCTGGCCATCGCCTGTTGCCACACCCGCCGGGAAGCCGGGCAGACGATCAGCCGCACCTCTTCGGCCACCCGGCGTCCCCCCAACAGGGAGGCGGCCGCCGCCAAGTCGGATAGCCGCCCGCCGGCACAGCCTCCGAGGTATGCCTGGTCGACCTTGACCCCTTCCACCGCCGCCACCGGCACGGCGTTGGCCGGATTTCCCGGGGTGGCCACCTGCGGGGTCAAGGCGTCCACCGACTCCACCAGCTCGCGGGCGTATGCGGCGTCCGGGTCGGGCTCCAGCCATTCAAGGGCGGCGTAGGCCTCCGGGTCCAACACTGCTTGCAGCCACTCCCGGGTCACCTGGTCGGGCGGAATCAGGCCGGCCTTGGCGCCCCCTTCCACCACCATGTTGGTCAGGCAAAACCGCTCGTCCATCGGCAGCGCATCGACCGCCGATCCGCAAAACTCCACCGCTTGGTAATTCAGCCCGGCCGGTCCCACCTGGCCCAGGAGGTGCAGGATGAGGTCCTTGGCCATCACCCCAAACGGCAGGCGCCCCTCCCAACGCACCCGCACGGTGGTGGGCACCCGAAACCACATCTGGCCCGTGACCAAGACCCCCAGCATCTCGGTGGAACCGATGCCGGTGGCAAACGCCCCCAAGGCGCCGCCCATCACGGTGTGGGAGTCGGTTCCCACCACCAATTGTCCCGGCCGGACATACCCTTCCTCCACCATCAACTGGTGACAGATCCCTTCGAATTCGTGGAAGCGAGCGATTTGATAGCGCTTGGCCCATTGCCGGGTGACTTTCAACAAATTGGCGTGGGCCACATTGGCCGGCGGCGCGCAGTGGTCGGAGATCACCACCACCCGTTCGGGATGGCGCAGGCGCCCGCCCAGGCGTTCCAGTCCTTCCTGGATTAAATTGGGGCCTAGTGGGTCGTCCATCATCGCCACGTCCGGCTCCGCCCACAGGATCTCCCCCGCGGCGGCCGCCGGCCGGCCGGCGGCGCGGGCCAAAATCTTCTCGGCCAACGTCATCGGCCGGCTCATCCCTGAATCCCCGCCTGGGCCCGAGCTCGGTAGCGGGCCAGATTGCCTCCGGTCTTGACCTTCCCCGGCAACGGGTGGCCGACGATTTCCTCCGCCAGCTCCGCCGCCGCGATCAGC
>JAIMAE010000012.1 GCA_023512105.1 Bacillota bacterium
CCGATGCAACGGCCAGGATAGTGTGAGGAGGATGTATACAGGGATATGGTAAAGATACGTCTACGTCGCATGGGGGCCAAAAAGCGTCCGTTTTATCGCGTAGTGGTGGCAGATGCCCGCTCTCCGCGCGATGGCCGGTTCATTGACGAGATCGGTTACTACGATCCCACCCGCGACCCGGCGGTGGTGAAGATCGACACCGAGAAGGCATTGCGCTGGCTGCAACACGGAGCCCAGCCTACCGACACCGCTCGTTCGCTCTTGCGGCAGGCCGGGGTCTTGCGCCAGCTCCACGAGCTGCGCCGCGCCGCCGAGGGTCATGAAGGACAAGGATGAGGGGATAGCCGTCGGGCAAATCGTGGCGGCTTGGGGGCTGGAAGGAGCCGTGCGGGTCTACCCGACCACCGACTTTCCGGAGCGGCTGTTGGCCTTGCGCCACGTCTGGCTTGGCTCCCTGAGTGGGCCCCGGCTGGAGGTGACGGAAAGCCGCTGGCAGGGAACGGTGGCGGTGATGCGCTTTGCCTCGGTGCACGACCGCACGGCAGCCGAGCGATTGCGGGGCCGCCAGTTGGTGGTGCCGCGGCAAGAGCTTCCCCCGTTGCCGGAGGGCCAGTATTACTGGTTTCAGTTGGTCGGACTGGAGGTCTACACCGCCAATCCCCGTCGTCTTCTCGGTCGGGTGACGCGGATGGTGCGCACGGGGGCCCATGACCTGTTTGAGGTCGACCGCGGCGCAGACCAACCGCCCCTGTTGATACCGGCCTTAAAGCAGGTGGTGCGCCAGGTGGACCTGGAGGGCGGAAGCATGGAGGTTGAGCTGCCGGCGGGATTGGAAGAGGTGTTCTGAGGGCTTGCCGATGTTGGTACAGGTGCTAACCTTGTTTCCAGAGATGTTCAGCGGCGTGCTGGGAGCCAGCATCCTCAAACGGGCGCAGGCGCGCGGCCTTCTGACCGTTCGGGTGATCGACTTGCGGCAGTTTGGGATCGGCCGCCATCGGGTATGTGACGACTATCCGTTTGGGGGCGGCCCCGGCATGGTGATGCGGGTCGACGTGGTGGTGCCGGCCGTGGAGTGGGCGATGGCCCAATCCGAGGAACCGGCTCGACTGCTCTGGATGTCTCCGCAAGGAAGGCTCTTGAATCAAGCCTGGTGCCGCGAGTTGGCTCAGTCCTCGCACCTGATTCTGGTGGCTGGCCACTACGAAGGGATCGACCAGCGGGCGTTTGAGATTCTAGGGGGAGAAGAGGTCTCCATCGGCAACTACGTCCTGACCGGTGGGGAGATCCCGGCCATGGTGGTCCTCGACGCGGTCGCCCGCCTGATCCCCGGAGCGCTGGGCGATGCGGAGAGCGCCAGGCAGGACTCGTTCAGCGAAGACTGGCCGCTGCTAGAGGGTCCGCAGTATACCCGGCCGAGCGAATACCGTGGCCACCGCGTCCCTGAGGTCTTGCTCTCAGGGCATCACGCAAAGATTGCGGCCTGGCGGCGGGAGGCCGGGTGGCGTAAGACGGCGATGGTCCGACCCGACCTGTTGTCGTCAGAGACCTCGTCCAGTTCTCCAGATACCGGCGGCCACAGCGTCATACAAGGTGGCAACAAGGAGTGACCAAAGTGGATTACATTCGACTGATTGAAGAAGAGCAGATGCGGCAGGACTTGCCGGCCTTTCGGCCAGGCGACACCGTGCGGGTGTCCTTAAAAGTCCGCGAAGGCAACCGCGAGCGCGTTCAGCAATTTGAAGGCGTGGTGATACGAATTCGCGGCGTTGGGTTGTCCAAGACCTTTACCGTGCGGCGGGTCAGTTACGGCGTAGGGGTGGAGCGTACCTTCCCGTTGCATTCGCCCCAGATTGAAAAGCTGGAGGTGCTGCGGCGGGGGAAGGTTCGTCGGGCTCGCCTCTACTATCTGCGCAACCTGCGAGGAAAGGCGGCGCGCATCAAGGAGCGGCGGTAGCTGGCGGCGAGGTCCGCCGTGCCCAGTACGCGATAAAGGGGGCCGCCGATGGCGCGAGAAGGAGAGAAGGCTGCTCGCGGCGGAGTGGGGGAGGTGGTGCGGACCCTGGTTTTGGCCTTGGTCCTGGCCTTTCTGGTCCGCACCTTCGTGTTGGAATCGTTTGAGGTGGAGGGCACCTCGATGCTGCCCACCTTGCGCAGCGGAGACCGGGTGTTGGTCAACAAACTCGCCTTCCGACTGGGCCAGCCCAAGACCGGGGAGATCGTCGTCTTCCAGTCGCCGGTCATACCCAGCCAGGACTGGATCAAGCGGGTGATCGGGGTGCCGGGGGACACGGTGATGGTGCGCAACAACGTGGTCTACCTCAATGGAAAGCCTTTACCGGAGCCGTTTGTCCACTACCCCCAATCGGTGAATGTGGCCAAGACCTACGTCCCGCCCGGTTACCTGTGGGTCGAAGGGGACAACCGGCCGAAGAGCTTTGACAGCCGCATGTTTGGCCTTTTGCCGATGAAAGATGTAAAAGGCGAGGCGTTTTTGGTCTGGTGGCCCCCCAGCGCCTGGCGGTGGCTGAGCTGAGCGGGGCCGGAGGAGGAGGCGCGCCGTGAACTCCTGGTACCCAGGACATATGCTGCAGGCCCGCGATGCCTTGCGCAGCGTGGCGCGCTACCTGACCGCGGTGGTGGAAGTGGTCGATGCCCGAGCGCCCCAGCTGACTCGACATGCGCCGCTGGCGCGTTGGGTGGGCAACACGCCGGTGGTCTTGGTCCTCAACAAAGCGGATCTGGCTGACCCCGCGACCACCGAGGCGTGGCTGCAGTGGTACCGGCAGCAGCCCTCGCTGCTGGCCGCGGTGGCGCTCAGCGCTCAGACTCCGGGCGCGCGCCAGCAGTTAAAGGCGATCCTGGTGGCCCGCCTCACCCCCCCGTTTCGCCTCTGCGTGGTGGGGATGCCCAATGTTGGCAAGTCCACCCTGCTCAATCGGATGGTGGGCGGACGGCGTGCGGCGGTGGGAGCCAAGCCGGGAATCACCCGTGGCCCGCAGTGGATTCGCCCCGAGCCGGGCTGGGAGTGGCTCGACCTCCCGGGAGTGGTGCTCCCGCGCAAGTCGCGGGATTGGCGGCTCAAGGCGCTGGGGATCTCTGCCTTGGGCGGGGACGAGGCGCTGTCGGTGGCGCAGGCGCTGCTGGAGCAATGGCCTGAACTCTTGGGCGACGTTGGGGGGGAGGATCCGGAGGTGGCGCTTACCACCTGGGGCCGGGGCCGGGGGTTTTTGGGTCCCGGCGGGACGGTCGATTTGCAACGCACGGCTGTCAGTTTTTTGACCGCCTTTCAACGGGGCGCCCTGGGGCGCTTTAGCTTGGAGCGGCCTCCGGTCTGATATGAAACGTCCACGCCTATGGGAGAGGCTCATCGGGTTCGAGCGGGAGTTTTGGTCCCGCGGATGGCGGGTGGCGGGGTTGGACGAAGTCGGGCGGGGGCCGCTGGCCGGCCCGGTGGTGGCGGCGGCGGTGGTGTTAGACCCCGCGCGCCCAATCCCCGGGCTAGACGACTCCAAGCGCTTGACGCCGCGGCAACGACAGGAGGTGGCGGAGGCGATTTTAGCCCAGGCCGAGGCGGTGGGGGTGGGGATGGTGGGGCCGCGCGAGATTGAGCGGCGTAATATCCTGGAGGCGACGCGGGTCGCCATGCGCCTGGCCTTGGTGGACCTTGGGATGGTCCCCGAGGTGGTGGTGACCGATGCCGTGACCCTGGGAGGGCCTTGGCGGGAATGGTCCCTGATCGGGGGAGACGGCAGGTCGGCTTCCGTGGCCGCCGCCTCGGTGGTGGCCAAAGTGGTGCGAGACCATTACATGTCGATGCTAGATCGGCAATACCCTGGATATGGCTTTGCCCAACATAAGGGCTACGGCACCTCCGAACACTTGGAGGCAGTGGCGCGGCTGGGGCCGAGTGAGGCCCACCGCCGCTCCTGGGGCCCAGTGGCCTCCGTCGAGCCCGATGACCATTTGTTATAATGGAGAAACTTCAGGCGGGGAGGAGGTAGTGCGGTGGCCTCAAAGCCTTTGATCATCGTGGAGTCGCCGGCCAAAGCGAAGACGATCAGCCGGTTTTTAGGGAATCGCTACCAGGTCAAGGCATCCCTAGGACACGTCCGCGACCTGCCCAAAAGCCAATTCGGGGTAGACATTGAACATGGTTTTCAGCCGCATTACATCACCATCCGCGGAAAAGGTCCCTTGCTCAAGGAGCTGAGAGAGGCAGCCAAAAAGACCGACAAGGTCTACTTGGCGACCGACCCTGACCGCGAAGGGGAGGCCATCTCCTGGCATCTGGCCGAACTGTTGGGGTTGGACCCTCAGAGCGCGCGGCGGATCGAGTTTCACGAGATTACTAAGGACGCGGTGACGGCGGCGATCAAGCACGCCCGTCCGATCAACATGCACCTGGTCAACGCCCAGCAAGCGCGTCGGATCTTGGACCGGGTGGTGGGCTACCAACTCTCGCCGTTGCTCTGGCGCAAGGTGCGTCCAGGGTTATCCGCCGGCCGGGTGCAGTCGACCGCGTTGCGCCTGCTGGTGGAACGCGAAGATGCCATCGCCGCCTTTCGGCCAGAAGAGTACTTTACCATCCACCTCCTGCTGGACCATCCGGAAGGGCAGTGGAAGGCGCAATACGTCGGGCCCCTGGGCGAAAAAGGACGTCTACGACCCGAGGACGTCGAGGTGATTCGGCGCGACATCGAGGGGAAGTCTGCGCAGGTGGTCAGCGTGCGCGAGCGCGAGCGGCGCCGGTATGCTCCCAAGCCGTTTACCACCTCGACGCTGCAGCAGGAAGCCGGGCGCAAGCTGGGATTTACCGTGCGACGCACCATGGCCCTGGCCCAGCAGCTCTACGAAGGGCTGGAGGTTCCGGGCGAGGGGATGGTGGGGCTGGTCACCTACATCCGCACCGACTCGACTCGGGTGGCCGATTCCGCCCGAGCGGAAGCGCGGCAGTGGATTCTCCAACAGTTTGGGCCCGCCTTCGTCGGGGGAGCGACGCGCAAGGAAAAAGAGCGCCCAGGGGTTCAAAACGCCCACGAGGCGATTCGACCGACCTCTACTTTGAGGCGGCCAGAGATTTTTAAAGAGGCGCTGCAGCGCGACCAGCTTCGCTTGTATCGGCTGATTTGGGAACGCTTCGTGGCCAGTCAAATGGCCCCGGCGGTGTATCAGGTCTACACCGTGGAGCTGGAGGTAGGCGGCCATCGCTTTCGCGCCACCGCCTCCACGTTGGCCTTTCCTGGGTACCGCGAGGTGTATCAGGAAACCCCGGAGGAGGGTCAAGAGGAGGGCGGCGACAGCGGGCGGGTGCCGCGGCTGTCCGAAGGGGACTGGGTGAACGTGGCGGGAGTCCACGCCGAGCAGCATTTTACCGAGCCCCCTCCGCGCTTTACCGAGGCCAGCTTGGTCAAGACCCTGGAAGAACTGGGGATCGGGCGGCCTTCGACCTACGCGCCCACCATCGAAACGCTACTGGCCCGAGAGTACGTGGTCAGAGAGCAACGCCGGCTGGTGCCCACCGAATTGGGGCGGGTGGTGGTCGAGCTGCTCAGCCGCTACTTCCCCAAGATCGTCGACGTCCATTTTACCGCCGAGATCGAGTCCCAACTCGACCAAGTGGAAGCCGCCGAGCTGGAGTGGCAGGAGATTTTGCGCCGCTTCTACGAACCGTTTCAAGCCGAATTGGCCCAGGCCGAGGAGGACATCGGTCGGGTTGCGGTGCCCGACGAGACCACCGACGAGGTCTGCGAGCGCTGCGGGCGGCCGATGGTGGTCAAACATGGGCGGTTTGGCAAATTCCTGGCCTGCAGTGGATATCCGGACTGTACCTTCACCAAACCCTATCTGGAGAAGGCGGGTGGCTCGTGCCCGCGCTGCGGGGCGCCGCTGGTGGTGCGGCGCACCCGGCGGGGACGGCAGTTCTACGGCTGCAGCCGCTATCCCAGCTGCGACTTCGTCACCTGGTATCGCCCCAGCGAAGAGCGTTGCCCGCGCTGCCAAAGCAGCATGGCCTACAAGCGGCGAGGACAGCAGGAGAGCCTGGTCTGTCTGAGGGAGGGGTGTGGCTATGAGGAAGACCGCGCCTTGTGAGGCGGTGACGGTGGTAGGAGGCGGCCTGGCCGGCAGCGAGGCGGCCTGGCAAATCGCCCAGCGGGGGGTGCGGGTGCGCCTTTTCGAGATGCGCCCGCAGGTGATGACCCCGGCTCATGTCACCGATGCCTTGGCCGAGCTGGTTTGCTCGAACTCCCTGGGAGCGGACGGCGGGCTCAGCCCGGCCGCTCTGCTCAAGGCCGAATTGCGGCTGGCGGGGTCGCTGATCCTGCGCTGCGCCGAGGCCGCCCGGGTGGAGGCGGGGTCGGCGTTGGCGGTGGACCGCGAGGCCTTTGCCCAGGCGGTCACCCGAGCGTTAACCCAGCATCCGCGAATCGAGGTGGTCCGAGAGGTGGTGACCGAGATTCCCGAGGGACCCACCGTCATCGCCACCGGCCCCCTGACCCACGAGACCCTCAGCGCCAACCTGGCCGCCTTTCTCGGGGAGACCAACTTAGCCTTCTTCGATGCCGCTGCGCCGATCGTGTTGGCCGACTCGGTGGACATGAACCACGCCTTTTGGGGCTCGCGGGAAGGCGAGGACCACCAAGACTACCTCAACTGTCCGCTCAGCCGGGAGGAGTACGAGCGGTTTTGGGAGGCCCTGGTGACCGCCGAGCAGCATCCTCGGCACGACTTCGAGGCCGACGCCCAATTTTTCGAGGGCTGCCTGCCCATCGAGGAACTGGCGCGGCGGGGCAAGCGCACCCCCCTCTTCGGGCCGATGCGGCCGGTCGGGCTCAAGAACCCGCATGAAGGAGGGCGCCGCCCCTACGCGGTGGTCCAGCTGCGCAAGGACAACGCCGCCGGCTCGCTCCTCAACCTGGTCGGTTTCCAGACCAATCTGCGCTGGGGCGAACAAAAGCGCGTCTTTGGGATGATTCCCGCCCTGGCCCACGCCGAGTTTGTGCGCTACGGGGTGATGCACCGCAACACCTATCTCAAGTCGCCGCGGATCCTGGGGTCAGACCTGGCCACGTTGAAGCGTGCCGACCTGTGGTTGGCCGGGCAGATGACCGGGGTGGAGGGCTACGTCGAATCTTCCGCCATGGGCCTGTTGGCCGGCATCAACGCCGCTCGTCGCTGCCTGGGCCAAGGGCCGTGGACGCCTCCGCGCGAGAGCATGTGGGGAGCTTTGGTCTACTATATCACCCACGCCGACCCCGAGCATTTTCAGCCGATGAACGCCAATTATGGGCTATTGCCGTGGCCAGCGGAGTGGCCGGCGCCCAAAAGCAAGCAGGAGCGGCGGGAGCTGCTGTACCAGCGGGCCGTGGCCGCGCTCAGCCAGGCCCTGCAGGAGGAGATGGCCCATGTCGGATAACGCCCGGTGGGAGGAGGCGTTCTTAAAGACCTTGGGGCTCAACCCATCCCCGCACACGCTTAGGGCGTACGCCCAAGAGTTGTCTCAGCTGGACCAGGCAGGAGTGGACGTGCTGACGGTGGACGGTCCTGCCCTGCGCAAGGTGTTCTGGGAGCAGGCGCGACGCGGGCTGAAGGCCTCCAGCCTGGCTCGCAAGCTGGCGGTGTGGCGGGCCTTCTTTCGCTTCTTGCAGCGAAGTGGCGCGCGAGCCGACAACCCCACCCGCGATTTGGTCACCCCTCGCTACCGCCGCCGGCTGCCCCGGGTGCTCACCACCGACCAGGCGTTTCGGCTGCTGGAGGCCGCCCAAGGCCGACGAGACCCGGTGGGACTGCGCAACTGGGCGCTGTTGGAGCTTTTATACGCCAGCGGGCTACGGGCCCAAGAGGTGGTCGCGCTCGACCTGGGAGATGTCGACCTCGAAGCGGGTTGGGTGCGGGTGCGCGCCGGGAAGGGCGGGCGCCCGCGCGAGGTCCCGATGGGACGGCCCGCCCAGACGGCATTGCGGCGCTACCTGCTGGAAGCCCGCGCTCACCTGGGAGCCCGGGATGGCGAGGCGGCCCTCTTCGTCAACCGACGGGGCGGGCGCCTTTCGGTGCGGGCGGTGGGACGGGCGGTCAAAGCCGCCTTGGAGGCGGCGGGGCTGTCGTCGCGGGTCAGTCCCCACTGGTTGCGCCATTCCTTCGCCACCCACTTGTTGATGAATGGGGCGGACCTGCGCTTGGTTCAGGAGCTGCTGGGCCATGCCCGCCTGTCCACCACCCAAAATTACACCCATTTGTCCCTCGCGGCATTGACCTCGACGTATCAGAAAGCGCATCCGCGAGCCTAAGCTAGAAAAAGGGGGAAGAGCGGTGGACCACGGGTTTCACGGAACCACGGTGCTGGCGGTGGTGCGTTCTGGGGTAGCGGTGATGGGGGGCGACGGGCAGGTCACCTTTGCGCAAAACACGGTGTTGAAACACACCGCCAACAAGGTGCGCCGGTTGTACCAAGGTCAAGTCCTGGCCGGGTTCGCGGGGGCGGTGGGAGATGCCTTGACCTTGTTCGAACGGTTTGAGGCCAAGCTCGAGGAATTTCACGGAAACCTGACCCGAGCCGCGGTGGCCCTGAGTCGGGACTGGCGCACCGACCGGATGTTGGGGAAGTTGGAAGCGCTGCTGTTGGTCGCAGACCGCGAGCACCTGTTTCTGCTCTCCGGCAGCGGGGAAGTCATCGAACCCGACGATGGGGTGGCGGCGGTCGGTTCGGGGGCCGGTTACGCCTTGGCGGCGGCCCGGGCCTTTCTCTCGCTCAACGCCGGGATGGACCCGGGGGAGGTGGTCGAGCGCTCCTTGCACATCGCCGCCGATATTTGCGTCTACACCAATCATCACCTCAACATTGAACGCCTGTAGACCTTCCCTGCCGATTTGCCAGGTTGGCGCAGGGAGCAAAGGAGGGAGTCGCGGATGAGTCAGGAGGAGGCAGAGGCCAGATTGACGCCTCGCCGGATCGTCGAAGAGCTCGACCGGTATATCGTAGGCCAGCGCGAGGCCAAACGGGCGGTGGCCATCGCCTTGCGCCACCGTTGGCAACGCAGCCGGTTGGACGCCGAACTGCAGGAGGAAATCACTCCCAAAAATATCTTGATGATTGGTCCCACCGGAGTCGGGAAGACCGAGATCGCCCGGCGGCTATCCAAGCTTCTGCGCGCGCCCTTTGTCAAGGTTGAGGCCACCAAATTTACCGAGGTGGGCTACGTGGGGCGGGACGTGGACTCCATGGTCCGCGACCTGGTGGAAGTGGCGGTGCGGATGGTCAAGGAGGAGAAGACCGAGGCGGTGCGGGACCGGGCGGAAAGTCTGGCCGAAGAGCGGCTGGTAGAGGCCTTGGTGCCGTGGCCGCGCACCGGCTCGACTCCCCGCAACCCTCTGGAGATGCTGTTTTCTGGGGCGTTGGGACGCGAGGCCCCCAACGAGCCCCATCTCGATCCCCAAGAGCGCGCTCGCATCGAGGAACGGCGGCAAAGAGTGCGCGAACAATTGCGGGCCCGCCAACTGGAGAACGAGTGGGTGGAGGTCGAGGTGGAGGATGCCGGTCCGGCCTTTCCGGTGGTGGGTACCTTCCCCGGCAACGAAGAGATGCAAATGAACCTCGGGGAGATGTTTCAAGGGTTGCTGCCGAAGCGAACCAAGCGGCGCAAGATGACGGTGGCCCAGGCGCGTCGGGTGCTGGCTCAAGAGGAGGCACAGAAGCTGATCGATTTGGATACCGTCCACGCCGAGGCGGTCTGGCGGGCCGAACAGCACGGGATTATCTTCATCGACGAGTTCGACAAGATTGCCTCCACCGGCGAGGCGCGGGGACACGGCCCCGACGTCTCTCGGGAAGGGGTACAGCGCGATATCCTCCCGATTGTCGAAGGATCAACCGTCAACACCAAGTACGGTCCGGTGCGGACCGACCACATCTTGTTCATCGCCGCCGGCGCGTTTCACGTCTCCAAGCCCAGCGACCTGATTCCCGAACTTCAAGGGCGTTTCCCGATTCGGGTGGAACTGCAGGCCCTGACCGAGGACGACTTCTATCGGATCCTCACCGAGCCGCGCCATTCGTTGATCCGGCAGTACCAGGCCCTGCTGGAGGCCGAAGGAGTCACCGTCGAGTTTGATGACGAGGCCTTGCGCGCCATGGCCCGCTACGCCTACCAGGTCAACCGCGACACGGAGAACATCGGGGCCCGGCGCCTGCATACGATCATCGAGCGGGTACTGGAGGAGCTAAATTTCAGCGCTCCCGAGTTGCGCGGGCAAACCATTCGCATCACCGCCCCTTACGTCGAGGAGCGTTTAGCGGCAGTGGCCCAACGTGTTGATGTCAATCGATATATACTCTGAATTGTGTCCGGGATCTCTTGCACCCCTGTCGATTTGTGTTATACTTAGGGCGTGATCGATTCGGAAGATTCAGGCCCTGGCCTGCTTCTGGGCAGGCGGGAGGAGGATGAAAGGTGCAAGAGCTATTAGAGAAAACCCGGCGCATCAACCGGTTGCTTCAGCGGACGGCCGGGCATCCGGTCAACTTCGAAGAGATGGCCAAGATGCTCAGCGAGCTGATTCAGGCCAACGTCTACGTCGTCAGCCGTCGCGGGAAGGTTCTGGGCTACGCCCTCATGGACTCGTTTGAGTGCGACATCATGATCCAGGAGGTCTTAGCCAAAGAACAGTTCCCTCAAAAGTATAACCAAGGTTTGCTCAAAGTGGATGAGACGCGGCCCAACATTTCGCAGCAGGCTCGGCAGTGCGTCTTCTTCCCCGAGAAGCCCTGCATTTACGAAAACAAGGTCACCACGTTGGTTCCGGTCAACGGGGGTGGGGACCGGTTGGGCACCTTGGTGATTTCCCGGTTCGGCCGCGACTTCAATGACGAGGACCTCCTGTTGGCGGAATACGGCGCCACCGTGGTGGCGATGGAGATCCTGCGCTCCAAGTCCGACGAGCTGGAGGAGGAGGCGCGCAAGAAGACCGCCGTCCAGGTGGCCATCGACACCCTGTCGTACTCCGAGCTAGAGGCCGTACAACACATCTTTGAAGAATTGGGCGGCGAAGAGGGGCTGTTGGTGGCCTCCAAGATCGCCGACCGGGTGGGCATCACCCGCTCGGTGATCGTCAACGCCTTGCGCAAGTTTGAGTCGGCCGGGGTGATCGAGTCGCGTTCGCTGGGGATGAAAGGCACCCACATTCGGGTGTTGAATGACCGACTGTTGCCGGAACTCAAGAAGCTGGTGCGCAAGTAGGCCCTGCGCGCCGAGGGGCCAGGCCGCCTTTCAAGGGGAAGGCGGCCTTTCCTCTGCGCGGGGGCTCGCCGGTGGCTGGAGACTTTCAGGGAATCTTTACGCCTTCTGGCGAGAGCGGTGGGAAAGTCCTATAGACTTTTGTGATGAACATCCATTATGATCGCGGCGGCGCCTTGTCAGGGACCCTTAGGCAGAGCGAGCAGGAATTGTCGGGGATTTCCGTCGTTGGGAGCGGTCGGCCAGTGTCGCCAACCGCGCGCGCTTGACCCTGCCCGAAGGTCCTCGCTATAATGACCGAAATTCGAATCTAAAAGGAGCTTTCTGGGGCATCGGACCGGCTTGTTCCCCGGCAACCGACAGCAACCGGAAGACAGCAACAGGGAGGAGCCAATCAGGTTGGAACTGGGCGGGAAGATGTCCATCGCCGAGCAGCGGACGGTCTTCAGCCCCGCGGCGAAGGGTAAAGTGACCTCGACCGGCCCTTTTTCCGGGCGTAGCGTAGGCCTGCGGCCTCCTTGGGCCCGATGGCGGTGGCAGGGACCGACTCACCCAGGTGCACGCTCAGCGCAAGGTGCCTTAGGTTTCGGGCCGCGGCGGCCTCCCTGGTGACGGCGGCTTGACCGGCCCGCGGACGGTGCGGGCGGACTGATGGCGCGAGACTCCAACCCCGAACCGCCGGTGCTTGAGGCCGGTGGCGCAACGACCCGATGGGTTGGGGGGAGTGGAGGAAAGATCGCGCCACCTAGGGAGCGCGCGACGAATTCAAGGCTCCCATCACCGGATGGTGGTGTGGGGGTCGCGCCGTGTCCTGCGCTGGGAAGGCCGGAGGGTCGGTCCCGCGGCCGGCCCGGTTCTTGGTGAACCCGAGCCCGCCTGATGTGGCAGGCGGGGGAAAAAGGGGGATGAGACAATGTGGGAAGCCAGCAACATTGCCCTGACCGGGTTGGTCACCGGGGGGATTTACGCGCTGTTGGCGGTCGGCTTTACCCTGGTGTTTAGCGTCAGCGGCATCTTAAACCTGGCTCAGGGTTCGTTTGTGACCATGGGTGCCCTGGTCTTGTACACGTTGACCGCGACCGCGCACTGGCCGTTGGTTCCGGCGATTGCGGCGTCCATGGCGATCTTGACGGCGTTTACCGCCTTGGTGGAGTGGATCGTGATCCGCCCCGCCTTGGGCCGCATATCCCACACCAACCTGTTGATGTTGATGGGCGGTTTCTTGACCCTGTATCAAGGGGCGGCCTTTCTGATTTGGGGAAGCAATCCCTATTCGCTCCCGCCGTTTACCGGGGCGCAGCCGATTCAGCTGGGGGGCTTGTATATCCCCACCCAATCGTTCTGGGTGTTAGGCACGGTGTTGGTGTTGGTGGTTGGGCTCTGGTATCTCTTGACTCGCACCACCTTCGGCAAGGCGATGCGAGCCTGCTCGGAGAATCCGTTGGCGGCCAATTTGATGGGCATTCCGGTGCAGCGGATGGTCCTCATCTCGTTCACGCTCTCCTCCGCGCTGGGCGTGATCGCCGGAGCGGTGATTGTGCCCTTGACCTCCTTGGACTTCGGTTCGATGGCCAACTACACCAACCAAGGCTTGATCGCGGTCACCGTAGGAGGCATGGGGAACTTCTTCGGCTCGGTGGTCGGTGGGCTGACCCTAGGCGTGGTGGAGCAGTTTCTTACCGGCTACGTCTCCTCGTTGTTTTCCACGGCCTTGAGCTTGATCGTGCTGCTCTTAATTCTGGTCTTTCGTCCTGAAGGAATTTTGGGCAAGGCGCGTGGAGGTCGGGCGGACGTCGCCGAACGGGGCATCGGCCGGGGGTTCATGATGCCGCGGATTCATCCGCGCACCAGCCGGGTGGCCGCTCTGTTGGCGTTGATCGGGTTGGCCTTGGTGCCGCAGTGGCTGGCCGGCACCGGGCTGCTGCGGGCGGTGAACATCACCGGCATCTTCGCGCTGACTGTGATCGGGCTCGACCTGTTGACGGGAATTGCCGGACAGGTCAGTCTGGGCCAAGCCGGCTTTATGGCCATCGGGGGGTACACGGCGGCGATTTTGGCGATGAAGGCGCACATGCCGCCGGTGTTAGGCATCCTGGTGGGCATCGCCTTGTCCCTGGCGGTGGCGTTGTTGTTGAGCCTGGCCAGCGTGCGGGTCCGGGGGATGTACTTGGCCATCTCGACCTTGGCCTTCGGCATTTTGATCGAGTCGCTGGGCAACGGTCTCAACATCACCGGCGGCCCTTCGGGGTTGATCGGGATTCCCAGCTTTTCGGTAGGAGGCTACGTCTTCGCCGACGACACCTCGATGTACTACCTGATTTGGGGCCTGGTGGTGGTGGCCCTCTTCCTGGTCTTGAACCTAATTCGGTCCAATCGCGGCCGGGCCCTGCGCACGGTCCACATCGACCAGACCGGGGCCGAGGCCCTGGGGGTGAACACCACCAAGTACAAGATTCAGGCCTTCTTGCTCAGCGCGACCCTGGCCTCGATCGCGGGAAGCTTGTACGCCTTTTACTTCCGGTACCTTTCGCCCGATATGGTGGGGAGCCAGACCTCGCTCGACCTGATGACCATGTTGGTGGTGGGCGGAGTCGGCACCGGAGTCGGGCCGCTCTTGGGGGTGGTCATCCTCACCTTCTTGCCGCAGGTCTCCCAGGCCTTGGCCAACTGGAAGCTCTTGGTGGAAGGGTTGTTGTTGGTGGTCTTCCTGCGTTACCTGCCCGGTGGGCTTTACGGAGGAATCCTGCAACTGTTTGCCGGGGCGGTGTCCAAGATTCGCAAGCCGCCGGCGCCCCCGGTGGCGGTGAGCAGTGAGCCGGTTCGAAAGGAGATGAGGGCATGAGTACCCCAATTCTTCGCATCGAAGGGCTGTCGAAGTCCTTTGGGGGCGTGCGTGCGGTGCGGGAAGTCTCCTTCTCGGTGGCCGAACATTCGATCTGCGCCGTGATCGGGCCAAACGGGGCCGGAAAGTCGACCTTGTTCAACCTGTTGACCAACCTCTACCGGCCGGACCAAGGAGAGGTGTATTTCCGCGGACAGCGGATCACCGGGATGGCCCCCAATCGCATCGCGCAGCTCGGGATCTTTCGGACCTTCCAAACCTCGCGGGTGTTTCCCAACATGACGGTGTTGGACAACGTGCTGGTGGGGGCTCACCGCTGGTCGCGGGCGGGGATCTTGGAGCAGATGCTGTGGTTCGGGCGGACCCATCGGGAAGAAGAGGTGATGCGCCAGCGGGCGCTGGATCTCCTGGAGGTCCTGGACTTAAAAGATCGGGCCTACGACCCGGCCGACATCTTGCCCTTGGCCGGGCAGAAGTACCTGGAGTTGGCGCGAGCGCTGATGTCCGACCCGGAGGTGCTGTTGCTCGACGAGCCGGCGGCGGGCATGAACGACGCCGAGACGGCCGGCTTGGCCGAATTCATCCGCGCCATTCAGGCCACCGGGCGCACGGTGGTGGTGGTGGAACACAACATGTCGTTGGTGATGGGGATCGCCAACCAGGTGGTGGTCATGGACGCCGGCCGCCTGATCGCCGACGGGACGCCCGCCGAAGTGCAGCGCGATCCCAACGTGATTTCGGCCTATTTCGGCAAGGCGGAGGTGGGTTAGCGGTGCTGGAAGTCAAGAATCTTCGAGCCGGCTACGAGCTGGCCGAGGTGCTGGGAGGCATCAGCCTGACCGTTGACAAGGGCCAAGTGGTCTCCATCGTCGGGGCCAACGGGGCCGGCAAATCCACGACGCTCAAGGTGTTGTCAGGCCTTCTGCGCCCGTGGCAGGGCAGCATCCTCCTGGATGGGACCGAGCTTTCGGGAAAGAGCCCGGCCGACATCGTCCGCGCCGGCCTGGCCCACGTGCCGGAGGGGCGGCAGGTCTTCGCCAACCTAACCGTGACTGACAACTTGTTGCTGGGAGCCTACAGCGAGCTGAAGGGGATGTCCCATCACGCCTTCGAGGAGCGGCTGGAGGAGATTTTGACCATCTTTCCCGACCTGCGGCCTAAGCTCAAGGCGTATGCCGGTTCGCTCTCCGGGGGACAGCAGCAGATGCTGGCGATTGGGCGGGGGCTGATGTCGCGGCCGCGCTACCTGTTGTTGGACGAACCGTCCCTGGGGTTAGCCCCCCAGGTCACCGAGACGATTTTCGCGGTGATCCAAAAGCTGCGCGACCAAGGGGTGGGCGTGTTGTTGGTGGAGCAAAACGGCCGGTTGGCGCTGGCCATCTCCGACTACGCCTACCTGCTGGAGAAAGGACGTATCACCCTGCAGGGGACGGGGCAGGAGCTTTTGGCCAACCAGGAGGTCGTGGAGCGCTATCTTGGAGTGGGCGCCCAAATCGCCGACCAAGGCGGCCACGCCGAGCTGGCCGAGCGCTTAAAGCGCGTCTTGGCCCGCTGACCGATGTTCCCCCTCGAGGACTGCGACGGAGTGGTCTTGGCGGGAGGGCGCTCGCGCCGCATGGGGGAAGATAAATATCGGCTGGATTGGCCGAATGGACCCACCTTGGGAGAATATCAACGGCGACAGTTGGCCCAGTGCGTCCGCGGTCGGGTGTGGGTGGCCCGCGGGCGCTACCCGCTGACTCGCCCCGAGGAGTTGCCCGACCCTCCATTGGGGGAAGGGCCGCTGGCTGGAATCCTGGCCGCGATGGAGGTCAGCGCCGCCCGTCGGCTGGCGGTCTTGCCGGTCGACGTGCCGGGAGCTGCCCCAGAGGCGTTTGTGTGGCTGGGGGAGGCGCCAGTGGCCCAAGAGGGTCTACGCCTGGTGGTCGCCCAAGCCGCCGACGGCAGGTTGCAACCCCTGGTGGGGATCTGGCCGGTCGCCTTGCGCGCCGGCCTTTGCGCCTATCTCGCCCAGGGAGGGCGGCGCGTTGTAGAATTTGTGGCGAAGCAGGACCCAATCGTGGTACGCCTGCCGCCATCGGTCCAACTGGCCAACCTGAACACGCCGGAGGAGCTGAAAGCCTACCTGGGGCGCATTCAGGAGCATCCCCCCGCCTAGGCGGGGGGGTTGGCCGCTTTCAGGAAGGAGCGAGACCGTCCAAGGTGGCGACGCGGTTTTTGCAGATCGTGGGATGGTCGGGGACCGGAAAGACTCGGCTGGTGACGGCACTGGGCCAGCTCCTGCCGGTGGCGGTCTACTTGAAGTGGACCCATCACGCCTTGCCTGCCGAGCGGGAGCAGTCGGACACCGGGCGCATGAGCTCCTTGGCTCGCCTGACCGCGCTGCTGGCCCCCGAGGGCGGGCTGGTGCGCGGGCCTTTGCACTGGCGCCACTGGTACCTGGCTGCGGCAGCCTGGGCGCCGCCTGACGGCCTTTGCCTGATCGAGGGAGGAAAGCGCCTGCCGGTGGCCAAGGTGGCGGTGGGGGAGGCCAGCGAGGTCAGTGGCTGGCCGGGGGTGCGGGCGGTCATCGGGCCGAGCCCGCCCCCGGAGGGGATGGCTTGGTGTGCGGCCCCGCTCCCGCTGGACGGGCAAGCCGCCGAGGCCGCCGCCCGATGGATCCTGGAGCATCTGGAGGTCGTGAGCTTTACCCTCGAGGCACTGACAGGCTTGCCGTAAACCGCGCCCAATTCGGTAGCGAGGGGGAACATGGAAGCACCGTACCTTTCCGTGGCCGATGCCGTGGCCACCATCACCGCGCACCTGCAACCGATCGCCGAAGCGGTGTGGCGACCGCTCTCCCAACTGGCGGGCGCGACCTTGGCCCGCCCGGTGTCGGCGGTCCGCCCGCTCCCTCCCTTCGACCGCGCGGCCATGGATGGCTATGCCCTGCGCAGCCAAGACCTTCCCGGGCGGCTCAGGGTGGTGGGAACGGCAAGGGCTGGCGGCCGGGTTCCCTTTCGGGTGGGCGCTGGCGAGGCTGCCCGGATCCTGACCGGGGCCCCGTTGCCGCCAGGGGCGGACACGGTGGTGGAACAAGAAGCGGTGGCTCGGGAGTCGGAATGGGTGGTGCTGGATCGGGCGTACCCACCGGGACGCAACATCATGGTCCGGGGAGGCGAGGCTGCCGCTGGCGCGGTGGTCTTGGAGGCCGGGCAACGGCTGACCCCGCTCGAGGTGGGGCTGTTGGCCGGGCTTGGGGTGAGCGGCGCTTGGGTGGTGCGTCCCCCGCGGGTGTTGTTGGCGGTGAGCGGCGACGAGGCGGTGATGCCAGGCCAGCCGCTCCGGCCGGGGCAGATTTGGGACAGCAACGGGCCGCTGCTCTGCGCTTGGCTTAAGGCGCTGGGGGCGGAAGTCGCGGGCCCGGTGCCCCTGCGGGACCAGCCGACGGCGGTGCGCAGGTTCTTTCGCCACAACGACCTTGGCCCGTTTGACCTGATTGTCACCACCGGCGGGGTCTCGGTGGGCGACCGCGACTACATCATTCAATTTTTGAAGGCTTCGGCCGAGCTTTGGTTTTGGCGCCTCGATATGCACCCGGGCAAGGCGATGGCAGCGGCCGGGGTGGCGGGGAAACCGGTGCTGGCACTCTCCGGCAACCCCGGGGCGGCCCTGATGGGTTGGCATCTGGTGGTGGTGCCGGTATTGGCCCACCTGATGGGAGGCACCTGGCAGCCCCGGCGGCTGGTCGGACAGTTGGCCCGCCCTTACCCGAAGCCCACCCGAGAGACTCGGTACCTGCGGGCGCAACTCACCTCCGACGCCGAGGGGCGGTTGTGGGTGGACTGGGAGCTGGACCAGGGCTCAGACGTGCTCAGCTCGTGGGCCCTGGCTGACGGGTTGGCGGTGATCCCCCGCCACTCCCCTCCACTGCCGCGGGAACACCCGGTCGAGGTCTGGCTCCTGCCACACCTTGGTCGGGCAAACTATGCCTGGTGGGGCAGGGGCTCTGGACAAAAATTTTGACTTAAGATAGGATTGAGGGCGCAAGTATGGTCGCCCGGCGCAAGACGCGGCAGGAGAACCGCTCGGAGAGGAAAGGGGTCTCATGGAGGAAGGAAAAGGCAAGATGGGCGAGGGGATGGGGACGTCCGACCGGCTGGCCGAAAACTTGTTGATGTTGTGGAAGGTCTTGCGGTCAGTCTCCCATCCGGTCAAGTTGGGAGAGATCACCCAGGAGCAGTACTGGCTGTTGCGCCAGCTCCGCGGCGGCTCCAAGACCGTCGGCGAGTTGGCCGAGGCGCTGGAGATCACCCAAAGTTCGGTGACCACGGCCTGCAAACGGATGGAACAGAAGGGGCTTCTGACCCGCCAACGCGACCGCGACGACGAGCGGGTGGTCCAGGTCAGCCTCACCGCCTACGGAGCCCAGCAGATGGAGATATGGCAGCAACGCCGGATTGAGGCCCTGACCCAGTTGCTGTCACCCCTCTCGGCGGCAGAGCAAGAGACGTTAAACCACCTGATCGAGCGGATCTTGAGCGTGGAGCCGGCGCGGCCGCTACCCGTAGAGTGACGGCCAAGGGCGCTCGGCGGACTCGGGGCGCCTTTTCGGCACATGGAGGTAAGGAGGGGGTCAGGGATGGAGACCATTCCCGGCGTCTCGACCGTGGTTGCCCATCCGGCGGGACAGCCGGCTGACGCGCGCCAGCGCCTGTGGCTGCTGACTGCCGCCCATGGGGTGACCCACATGCGCGGCAGCATTCTTCCCTTAATCTACCCGCTCTTGATGCGCAGCATGGGGTTTGGATACGCCGAGCTCGGACTGATGCTGTCCATCACCCGCCTAATCGGCGGCTTGTTGCAAGGTATTTGGGGGACGGTGGCCAAATACGTGCCGGGAAAGATCCTCATCGGCCTGGAAAACCTGGGGGTCAGCCTCGGCACCGGGCTGGTCGGGGTTTCGCACAACTTGCCGGAACTGACCGCCTCGGTGGCCATCGGCCAGATCGCGGCCAGTCCCCAACATCCGATCGCCAGTTCGATGATCAGCCGCTGGTTTGGCAAAGGGGGGCGAGGGCAGGCGCTGTCGGTCCACTTTGCCGGGGGAAACTTCGCCACCGTCTTAAGCCCCCTGGTGGCCACCTTTCTCTTGGTGCGGGTCGGCTGGCAGAACACCCTGTACCTTTTCATGATACCCGGCGTGGTGGTCGGCCTGTTGATCTTGTGGCGGCTTCCCCGAGAGATGGAGACGGTGAAGGAAAAAGGGCGCAAGGCCACGGTGCGGTGGGGCGGCGACTTCCTTAGCCCGCTTCGGGACCGCAAGGTGCGCCGGCTGATTCTCACCGGCACGGTGACCGCCGGCGGTAAAGGGCTAGGGATTTTGCAAACCTTTTTGCCCCTGCTGTTGATTCGGGGGATGCACCTTTCTACGGTGGAGAGCGGGATGCTCTTCTCCATCTTTACCGCCACCAGCGTGGTGGGACCGCTTCTGGCCGGAAGGCTGTCGGACGGCTACGACCGGCCCAAGTTCCTGAGCCTGTTGTTGACCTTGAGCTTTCTTTTCACGGCCGCTATCGCGCTGCTCTACCAACGCTCGGTTTGGCTGGTGATGGTGCTGGTGGTGCTGATGGGCTTGGCCGTCTACTCCTACAGCCCGGTGGAGCAAGCCATCATGGGCGACCTGACCGAACACGCCCTGCACGACCAGGCCTACAGTCTGTTCTACGGGCTTACCTTCGGGGCCAGCGCCTTTTGGCCGGTGGCCTTTGGTCTCATCTTGAGCCACTTCGGGTTCCAGTGGCTGTTTCTCACCATCGCCCTGACCTACCTGGTGGGGGCCTTCATCTACGGCACCCAGGATTGGTCGGTGGACCCCGGATCGGCCGCCTAAATTGGTCCAAGGCGACCCCGCGTGCGGCGGGGCCGCCTTTTGCGATCCCCCGGAAGCGAGGCAGGTAAGGTGCCACGACCTAGCAACAAACCGCGGATTTTAGAAGCCGCCACCGACCTTTTCAGCCGGAAAGGCTTTCGGGCCACCACGGTCCGCGACATCGCGGAGGCGGCCGGCATGGTCTCGGCGGGCCTGTACGCCCACATCGCCACCAAAGAGGACCTGTTGGTGGAGATCGTGCGGGAGGCGGCCGAGGAGTTCGAACAGGCCCTGGCCCCCCTGGTGGCGCTCCCGCTCGAGCCGCCGGAGAAGCTGCGACAGGCCGTTCGAGCCCACCTGGAGGTGGTCACCCAATCTCCTGCCCGCGCGCGGATCTTTTTGGACGAATGGCAGGCGCTCTCGCCCCCTCGCCGGGAGTCGGTGCAACGATGGCGGGAGCGGTACGAGGCCCACTGGGCGGCCATCTTGCAGGAGGGCGCGGAGCAAGGCGCCTTCTTGGTGGAAGATTTGGCCTTGGCCCGGGTCTTTGTGCTCTCCTGCCTCAACGCGGTCAACCGCTGGTATCGTCCCGACGGACGGCTGGGAGTGGAGGAGGTTGCGGACCGCTACGCCACGTGGCTCTTGCGGGTGTTGGCGGGGCCGGTTGACAAGACCAACCACCCGCGGTAGGCTGAGGGAAAGCAGTAACCTAGCATTTGCTCAGTTAAGGAGGGAGCGGGGAGGATGGAGACCGAACGGGAAGACCCCGAGCGCGTCGAGGCGTTTTTGCAGCGCATCGACCGCGGAGAGCGGATCGAGGCCGACGACTGGATGCCGGCCGACTACCGCCGGCAGCTGATCCGCCTGATCGCCATGCACGGGGTCAGCGAAATCATGGGCGCGCTTCCGGAAAAGGAGTGGGTGCCCAAGGCTCCCACGCTGTACCGCAAGTTGGCGATCATGGCCAAGGTGCAAGACGAAATCGGCCATGGCCAACTGTTGATTCGGGTCGCGGAGGACCTTTTGGCGCCGCTGGGGAAGACCCGCGAAGACTTATTGGACGACCTGTTCAGCGGCCGCCTGAAGTTTCACAACGTCTTTCACATGCCGGCCCCCACCTGGGCAGACGCCGGGATCATCGCCTGGCTGGTCGATGGGGCCGCCATCATCACCCAGGGGATGTCGCTCTCCTCCTCCTACGCCCCCTACGTGCGCGCCTTGCAGCGGATCGTGGAGGAGGAAGGCTTTCACATTCAACACGGGGAGAGCATCTGCATGGCCCTGGCCGAGGGCAGCCCGAGCCAACGCAAGAGTCTACAGGAGGCGTTGGAACGTTGGTGGCCGGCTCTCATGATGTTCTTCGGACCGCGCGAGACCGATCAGGCCACCAGTCATCAACAGGCCAACCTGCGCTACCGGATCCGCACCAAGACCAACGAGGAATTACGGCAGCGGTTTTTGACCAAGTACGTACCCCGGATTCGCTCGCTGGGTCTGGTCCCTCCCGACCCCACCTTGCACTTCGACGCCGAAAAAGGCGAGTGGGTCTACCAGCAGCCGGATTGGAACTGGTTTCGACAGATCATCAACAACCAAGGTCCGCGGTCGCAGGCTCGGTTGACCCTCAAGCACTTGACCTACGAAGAAGGCCGCTGGGCGCGGGCGGTACTGGCCCAGGCCTGAGCCAAGCGGCAAGTCTGGCAGCTGACGAAGGAGGGTGCGAGCGTGGACCGCTTGACCTTTGACATCTACGAGGTGTTTGCCCAAACCGACCCCCTGGCGCCTCACCAACATCAATTCAGCCTTTTGGCTTCCTCCCCGGAGATGGCCTTGGCTTTGGCCCAGGAAAACTTCCTGCGCCGACGCGAGATCTACAGCATCTGGGTGGTGCGCCGCGACGCCATCACCCAAAGTGGGCCGGCCGAACGCGCCCGCTTCTACCGCCGCAAGAAGGGCTACCGCACGACCGAGGATTACCGCTACCTGGTGGAGAAATGGCGGCGGTACAAGCAACAGCCGATGACCCCGGAGACCATGGTCTGAAAGGAGGGGCCAAGATGGCAGCAAGCGTACGCGACCCGGAGGAGGCCAAGGCCACGCCCGATTTTCCTGCGCTTTCGGAGCTTTTGTGGCAGCTGGCCGACGATGACCTGTTGATCGGGTTTCGGGCCAGCGAATGGCTGGGGCTGGGAGTTCACATCGAAGAGGACATCGCCTTTGCCTCCATCGCCCAAGACGAGATGGGCCACGCCATGACCTATTTCCAACTGCTCGAGGCCCTGGGGATGGGGCGGGCCGACGACCTGGCCCAGCTCAGGCCGGTCTCAGAACGGCGTAACAGCATCCTGGTGGAGTGGCCGAACGGGGAGGGCGACTATGCAGAGACCCCGCATTTTGACTGGGCCTTTACCCTGGTCCGCCACTTTTTGTACGATCAGTTTGAGATCATTCGCCTCGAAGGCTTGTGCCAAAGCCGCTACGCGCCGCTGGCGGAGGCGGCGGCCGCCATTCTGGGGGAAAAGGCGTACCACCGCGATCACCAGCAACTGTGGCTGGACCGGCTGTTGACCCACGGGGCGGAGAGCAGGGCTCGGGTGGAGCGGGCCGTGGCCCAGGCCGCGCAGCTGGCGGGCGATTTGACCGACCTTGGACCTTGGGGGAACCAGGTGGCCGAGGCCGGGTGGTGGCCAGGGGCGGACCAGGCCGGGGCGCGGTGGCAACAGGCGGTAGAAAGCTTCCTGGGGCGCTATCAATTGGCGCCTCCCACCTGGTCTTGCCCCGGGAATGGGCGCCGGGGGGACCACAGCCCCCATTTGGATGCCGCCCTGGCGGTGCTCTCGGAAGTCTACCGACAGGATCCGCTGGCCCAGTGGTAGCCTCGGCAACCTCGGGGCGTAGAATGTAACCGCGCGAGCGCGCGCTGGGGAAGAGGGGTGAGCCCGGGGCCGGGGACGGCGGCTCGGGTGCGTGGTGCAGCAGGCATGGCAGCGATATTTTGCGCATCGCCGCTACCAGGGAAACCTGGTGGCCAGCGAAGGCTGGTTGTATTTTATCTGCGACCTCAACGGGCGGTACAACGCCTGGAAGCTGCCCTGCGACGGCGGTTGGCCACGGCAGCTGACCGACTTCGGCGACCAGGCGGCGCGACTGGTGGTCAAAGGGCCTTCCACCGCGCCACCCAACCGGCGCCTTTTGGTACTGGCCGACCCATCGGGGAGCGAGGCCTTTGGGTTGCACGCGGTGCTGGGCGAGCTCGGGGGGACCGAACCACTTTGGACCTGCGCCGGACGGCGCATCCTGTTAAGTCCCGAATCGGTCAGTCCCGACGGGCGTTGGATTCTGGCCTCGGCCAACGACCGCACCCCTGGCGACTTTGACTTGGTGGTCCTGGCCTTGGCCGACGGCCAGCCGGTGCGGCGACTGACCGAGGCCGGCTATTGGCAGCCGGCCTTGTGGGCGCGCGAGGGCCGGGCCGCGGTGGGGGCGGTGGCGCACTCCAATGCCCACAACGACCTGTATTGGTTTTCCCTCGAGGGCGCCCCGACCCGTCATCTCACCCCGCATGAGGGCGAGGCCATCTTCAATCCGCTGCAATGGCTGCCAGATGGGCGCCGGTTGTTGCTCCTTTCCAATCGCGGTCGCGAGTTCATCGGCCTTGGGGTACTGGACGTCGAGGACCCCCAGGCCTGGCAGTGGGTGGTCCAAGTCGACGGCGACCTGGAGTGGGCCTCCTACGACCCCTTGCGCCGGCGCCTCACCTGGATCGTCAACCAAGCGGGAGCCAGCCGGTTGTGGACGGCCGAGTGGGATGGGGAACGGCTGGGGGAAGCCTGGCCGGCCGCGGGCTGGCCCCTGGGCGTGGTCACCGCGGTGGACGCCGAAGGGGAGCAGGTCTTCGCGGTGATCAGCCGGCCCACCCATCCCCCCGAGATCTGGCGCTACGACCTGGCCAACCAGACCGGCGGCCCCTTGACCGAGGGGCGGTTCGGCGGGATCGGGGAGTCCGCCATGTCCTCGCCGCGGTTGATCCATTGGCAGAGCAACGACGGTTTGGCGTTCTCAGGCTGGGACTATCCGCCGCCTACTGAGGCGTCCCCTGCCTCCCCGGGCCGAGCTCCCGCCGTGTTGGTCATCCACGGTGGGCCGGAGGCCCAGGAGCGCCCGTGGTACAGCGGGTTTTACCAGTACCTGGTGCACCGGGGAATTCGAGTGGTCGCGCCCAACGTGCGCGGCAGCACCGGATTTGGCCGGCGGTTTCAGAAGTTGATCTACCACGACTGGGGAGGGCGCGAGGTCGAGGACCTGATGGCGGTGGTGGACTGGCTGGCCCGCCAACCGGGAGTCGACCCCCAGCGGATCGCCGTCTTCGGCGCCAGTTATGGCGGCTACGCCTCGCTGCTGTTGGCCGGACGATTTCCGGACCGCTTTGCCGCCGCCGTCGACCTGATGGGGCCGACCGACCTGGTCACCTTTGTGCAGCGGGTCCCGCCCAGTTGGCGGCGGTTCATGGCGGCGCTGATCGGCGATCCAGGCACGGAGGCGGAGTTTTTACGCAGCCGCTCCCCCATCGCCTACGTCGACGCCATCCGCTGCCCGCTGCTGGTGATCGCGGGCGGGCAAGACCCCCGGGTGCCGCCCGAGGAATCGGAGCAGCTGGTCGAGCGGCTGCGCGCCGCTGGCAAACCCGTAGAATATCATCGCTTTGAGGATGAGGGCCACGGCTTTGTGCGCCGCGAGAATCAGATGCAAGCCTGGCTCTTGGTGGCCGACTTTCTCGAACGGGTGCTCAAACCGGGCGAATGAGGCGACAAGGATGGGGGTGGAGACGATTTCCTTCGACTATCACCAGTATCTAACCAGCCTGCTCAACGAGGTGGTGCGCGAGGAGACCTCCGAGGCGGTGGTGGCGGAGGCGCAGCGAGCGTTTGCCCATGCCCAGGTGCGCCGCCTGGTTCGCGACCCCAAGGCGGCCTCGGGCGGCGGCTGGCCGACCCCGACGGTCCCCCTGATGCATTACTTCTTGCTCAACCTGCAGCTGATCAACCTGGCCGAAGACCTGACCCGCCGGGAGCGATGGTTGGCCCATCGACGGGAGCCTCTGCCGGCCCGCGGCTCGCTGGAGTTGCTGGCCCAGGAGGAAAGCCTGCTGCCCCCCTCGGCCATGCACGAGCCTCCGGGCTGTCGCCTGGTCTTCACCGCCCATCCCACCGAGAGCACCCGCCCGGAAGTCTTGCGGCTGTTGCGCCACCTCGGGGAGCGCATGACCGAGGCGCCCCTTGCCCTCTACATGCCGCGCCGGGAGTTGTTGCGCCAGGAAGTGAAAGAGGTGATTCGCCAACTGTGGCGCTCGGGGGTGCGCTACCCCGAGCGCCCCTCGGTGCTGGAGGAAGTGCAGCAAGGGCTTTTCTTCTGGGGCGAGACCATCTGGTCGGTGCTGCCGGAGTTGCTGTGGGACTTCGCCACCTTGGCCCGGGTGCGGGGGGAGCGGGTGAGTTGGCGATGGTGGGCCGACCTCTTGGGAGTCGACTCCTGGATCGGCGGGGACCGCGATGGCCATCCCGAGGTCACCGCCGAGGTGACCGAGCAGACCTTGGCCTGGCATCGAGAGACCGTCTTGCGTCGGTACCAAGCCATGGTGGAAACCTTGCGGGCGGTCATCAACGGCGCCGCTCCCGCCGGGCGGACGACGGTGGGCGAGCGGTTGGGAGAGATCGCCAGGCGGTTGGAGGCCACCCGGAGCGGAAACTCGGACGGCTACGCCGCCCCCGAGGCCTTGCTGGCCGACCTGGAGGCGGTGGCAGAGGCGGTGGCGGGGCCTTCCGGGGAGATCCCTCGCGAATTGCAGCTGGCCTTGATTCGGGTCCGAGCTTTTGGCTTTCACGCCATGAGCCTCGACCTGAGGGAACATTCCGGGCGTTTGGCCGATGCCGTGGCCATGTACGAGGCCAACCCGGAGGAGACGGTGGCCGAGCACCCGGTCTGGCGGACCTTTCGGATGCTCTCTCGCTACCAGCGGCAGTGGGGCGTGGAGGGGTGTCACCGCTACCTGGTCAGCATGGCCCACGGACCGGCCGACTTAAAACGCCCGCTGTGGATCGCCCGCCAGGTCGACCCCGACCTGGTGCTCGACGTGGTCCCGGTGTTCGAGACCTTGGACGACCTCGAGCGCGCCCCGGCGATCATGGACGCCTTGTTGGCCGACCAAGAGTACCGGCGCCACCTCGACCGACGCGGGCGCCGGCAGGAGGTGATGCTGGGTTATTCCGACAGTACCAAGGACGGCGGTTATCTGGCGGCCACCTGGGCGCTCTATCGGGCGGCCAGCCGACTGTCCCAGTGGGCTCGCCAGCGGGGCGTCGCGCTGGGGCTGTTCCACGGGCGGGGCGGGGCGCTTGGCCGCGGCGGCGGGCCCACCTCGTACGCGATCTTGGCCCAACCGCCGGAAACCCGGGGTCAGCCGCTTCGCATCACCCACCAGGGCGAGGTGCTGTCCCAGAAGTTTTTGCTCCCCGACATCGGCTATCGTTCGTTGGAGTTGATTTTGACCGCGCTCTTGGCCCACCTGAAGACCCCGGGGCAAGAGCCGGAAGACGCCGGGCGCCTCGAGGAGGCCGCCGCAGCGGCGCATCGCCACTATCGCCAGCTGATCGACGCCCCCGACTTCTGGCAATACTTCACCGAAGTGACGCCGATCCGAGAGATGGCCTGGCTCAACTGGGGTTCTCGCCCGACCTGGCGCGAGACCTTCTCCTGGCAGGACCTCCGGGCCATTCCCTGGGTGTTCGCCTGGACCCAGAACCGGATGTTGCTGCCAGGCTGGTACGGCGCCGGCACCGGGCTGACCGCGGTGCTGCGCGGCGCCGGAGACCTCGCTCGCCTGCGCTATTGGTACGCCCATTGGCCGTTCTTCCGGACGCTCATCCACAACTTGGAGTTGGCGCTGGCCAAGGCCGACCTGGGGGTGGCTCGCCGCTACCAACGGCTGGCCGCCGCCCCAGAGGCCTTTTGGACGGCGGTGGAAGCCGAATTTGGGTTGTGCACCGAGGTGGTTTTGGCCATCACCGGCCACCGGGCGCTTCTGGACGGCCATCCCACGCTGCAATCGGCGATTCGCTGGCGCAATCCGCAGATCGACCCCTTACATCGCGCCCAGATTTGGCTGCTCTCCCACTACCGCCGCACCGAGGAGCCGCAATACATGGAGCCCTTGGCCTTGACCATGCACGGCATCGCCGCCGGCTTGCGCAACGTGGGATGAGGCCTAGGTCTGCCTTCAGGCTTCCTCGCATCGCGCCGACGGCGGTAAGCTCCGGGCAGCCGGAAACCATCTTGGGCGAGCTCTCCTGCAAGCCGGGTCGCTCAGGCATACCCGATCGTCTCGCTCCCGTTGGCTTTCCCCACGGCTGGTTTTTCCCCGGGGCGGCCGGGTAGTCGCCTGGCGGCTTGGCCATACTAGGCCCGAGGTGATTTCCGGTGGTCGGAGGATGGCGAAGATGGTGGTGGGGGTTGGCCGCCATCGCTTGGATGGCGGCCGGCTGTGGGCTGGCCGGCTCCTCCCGACATGGGCAGGTCAAAGCCGCTCCCGCCGGGCGACTGAAGGTGTTGGCCTTCTATGCCACCGGGGACCACGAGGACCTGTCGTCGGTCTACAAGTATCCCCAGGCGGTGGGGACGTTCGTCCCCTTTTGGTATTCGGTGCAAGCCGATGGCACCTTGAAATCCCACCTTGACCCGACGGTATTGGACCGGATTCGCGCCAGCGGGATTCCCATCACCCCGCTGATCAACGACGGCACCGGACGCCAGACCTTTTTGGAGTCGGCGACCACCCGGATTGAAGCCGCCCGCAACATTGCCGACGTGGTCGGATCGGAGCATTTTCAAGGCGTCAACATCGATTTTGAGCCCCCGGTCGCCCACTTGAGCCGGCAACTGGTCTCCTTTATGACCGATTTGCGGGACATGTTGCCGCGTCAGGACATCATCACCCTGTCGATCGTTCCCACCACCGGCGGCGAGTATAACTTCCCCAAGTTGCGGCCCGAGGTCAACCAGTTTGTCCTCATGAGTTACGACCTGCACGATGATGGCAGTTTACCTGGGCCGGTGGCCCCTGTCCCCTGGGTGCAAAACATTTTGCAGCGGCTGTTGCGCGCGGTCCCGGCCAGCCAAGTCTACTTGGGCATCCCGCTTTATGGCTACATCTGGCCGCAAGGGTCGACCCACGCCACCACCTTGCCCTACTCCGCGCTCACCCCGCTGTTAAACGCTCGAGCGGAGTGGAACGGGCGCTACGATGAGACCTACGCCAAGTTCACCCAGGGCGGGCAGTCGTACATCGCCTGGTGGGAGAGTTTGCAGGGGGTCAACGAAAAGATTCAACTGGCCAAGCGTTATCACTTGGCCGGGGTGGCGCTGTGGCGCTTGGGGTATCAGACCGACGCGGTGATGCAGCTTCTGCTGCACCAAATCGGCTCTCAGCGGTGAACTCGGCGAAGGCCGGAGAAATTTTCTCTCCACGCCGCAGTCCGGTAGGATTTTTGGGCCTGGCGTCGAATAGATCTTACGATGCCAGGCAATCTGGCGTAATGGGAATGAACCACCAGTTATTAAGACATATTTCTTTCCGTACCATCCAGGCCGGTTTGGCCTGGATGCCTTGTTTTTCGCGCATGCCGAATCGGACCGCGTCGCAAGCTTTATGCAGGCAGGCAACCGAGGAGGCAGACGGGTGGGGGAGTTTTGGCAGGATAACGCCATTTACGGCTTGGCCTCATTTTTGGCCGGGGTATTCAACTATTTGTACCACGTGGTCTTGGCCCACGTGCTCGGTCCGGCCCAATACGGGGAGCTGGCCACCTTGCTCAACGTCACCTGGCTGTGGCTACTGCCTGCCCCGGTGGTGACCCTGGTCTACACCCGGGTAGGGCGCCCCCCCAAAGCCCAACGCCGGTGGCATGCCGTGGCGCTGTGGGGCGGGGGCTTAATGCTCTGGGGCCTGGTCTGGGCGGTAGGCGAGCCGCTCTTTCACCTCTTTCGCATTCCCGCCGGGCTTTTCTTGTTGTTTACGCTGGAGGTGATCCCCAGCCTGGCCTTGGCGGCCAACCAAGGGATTTTACAGCGCGCACGCTCCTTCGTCTGGGTCGGGGTGATCATCGTGCTCAACAACGGGTTCCGGGTCTTGGCGGCCGCGGGGGCGGCATGGGTGGGCCTGAGGCTTCCGGGGCTTGGGGTTTTGGAAGGGGTGGCGGCCGGCGCGGCCTGGTTGTTGAGCGCCTGGGCGGTTCGGGAGCTGGACCATCCCGGCGAATCCTCCCGGACCACCACCGTACTGGGCACTGCGGTGGTGGGCACGATTACCGCCCTGTGGTCTTTAGGCGATGGACTTCTGGCCAAGCATGCGCTCACCCCGCACGCCGCCGGCCTGTACAACGGGCTGGCCACGCTTGGCCACGCGGTCCAGTTTGTGGCCGGCAGCCTGGGGGTGGTGATGATGACCAACATTTTGGCTCATCCGGAGGCCAGGCGTCGCCTGTTTCTGACCACCCTGGCCCTGTACGCGGCGGTGGCGGCCTGTTTTCAAGCCGCTTGGGGCTACGCCGGTGCCAGCTTGGTGCGGCTCATCCTCGGCGGGCGCTTTCTCGCCATCGTGCCCGTCCTGCTGTATTATGGGTGGGGGATGGTGGCACTCGGCCTGTTAAATTTGCTCTTGTTGTACGCGGTAGCGGTCAAGCGCTGGGAAGGGCTAGTGCCGGCGGGCGTGGGTATGGGGTGCTGGGTCTGGGGGCTTTGGCACGCTCCTCGACTCGGCGATTTTGTGTTTTGGACGACGGCGGTCAGTGTGGGGACCTTGCTGGCCACCGTGGCGGTGATGGCGATCTGGCCGTGGGCGCGGCAGTTGGGTCGGCGCGCGGCGGTGCCGCAACCATAACCGTGCCAGAGCAGGAAGGAGTCGACATGCTGACCTTGGGCGATGCGTTGGAGTCGGCGGCCCGGCGCCGACCCGACAAGGTGGCGCTGGTTTTTGGCGACCAACGGCTCACCTACGGAGAGTTCTGGGAGCGCACCGGGCGCTGGGCGGCCGCGCTGCAACAGCTGGGGGTTGCCCCAAAAGAACGGGTGGCGCTGTTGCTCCCCAATGGCTTGGAGATGGCCCAGGCCTACTTTGGGTTGGCCCGGGCGGGAGTGGTCGGGATCCCGATCAACTTGCGCTGGGCCCCGCAAGAGGTCGCCTACGTGCTAGACCACGCGGAGGTCTCCGCGGTCATTGCCGACGGCGCCCTTTCCGGGCTGCTACAAGGCGTGCCCCCGCACATCCGGCGGTATTTCACCGGAGGGGCGGAGCCGAGTTGGGAGGCCGAGTTGGCGCGGGCGCCGGCGCTCCCCCAACCGGTGGCGGTGGCCCCGGAGGATCCGTCGGTGGTGGTGTACACCTCGGGCACCACCGGCAAGCCAAAAGGGGCCATCCGCTCGCACTTCAGCAACTTGGTGATTGCCCTCACCCTGGCCACCGAACTCGGCATCGGCCACGACGACATCGGCTTGGCCTTGCTTCCGATGTTTCACGTCAACTCGATGTGGTTTGTCACCCTCTCGCTGGTCATCGGAGCCACCACCGTGATCTATGCCCAGCGCAACCTGACCCCGGTGGCAGTGGTAGAGGCGATTAACCGGCATGGCATCACCTACAGCATGTTCGTCCCCAGCCTCTTGACCTTCCTGGCCGACGCGGCCGAGCGGGGACAAGTTCGGCCCGATTCCTTGCGGGTGATGATGACCGCCTCCGCCCCCCTCGGGCCTAGCCTGAGCGAGCGCCTGCTCCGCGCCTTTCCCCGGGCGGAGCTGGTCGACATTTATGGGGCCACCGAATACGGAGCGGTCACCCTGATGTTTCACGAACCGGGGCAAGCGGTCTGGGGTTCGGTGGGCTTTCCTGCTTTAGGGCAGACGGTGCGGATTTTGGATGAGGCCGGCAATCCGGTGCCTGCCGGGGTAGTCGGAGAGGTCTGGGTCAAGGGGCCGAGCCTGATGGACGGCTATTTCAAAGACCCCGAACGCAATCGCCGGCAGTTTCGCCCCGATGGCTTTTTGTTCATCGGCGACCTGGGCTATCTCGACCAGGCCGGGCGCCTGTACCTGGTAGACCGCAAAGAGGACATGATCATCGTGGCCGGGGAGAACGTCTTTCCGGCGGAAGTGGAAGAGGTGCTGCAAAGCCATCCCGCGGTGGCTTTGGCGGCCGTGTTCGGGGTGCCCGACCCGGTGCGCGGGGAACGGGTGGTGGCCCAAGTGGTTCCACGCCCCGGACAGACGGTGGAGGTCGAGGCGGTCAAGGCCTGGGTGGCCGCGCGCCTGGCCGACTACAAACGGCCTTGGCGGATCGAGGTGGTCCCCGAGTTGCCGCTGGGTCCTTCCGGAAAGGTCCTGCGTCGGGTGGCGCGCGAGCGCTACCGCGATGCCAGCGCGCCGGCCTGAGCCAGGACGCCCTCAGGCGAGGACAAGGCTCCCGTAGACAGCCGGGCGGCCCTGCCGTAGAATCGTGGCAAAGCCGCCTCTTGGGGGCCCGGGGCGGGTGATCCGGGGCCGGAAAAGCGGCCTCTTGGGGGAAGGGCCCCGCGTCCCGGGATGGTGGGGCCTCCCGCGGGCCGCCGTTGGGCGGGTGGCCTGCTCCGGGGGTAAGCCAATGGCGTCAATGGTTTGATAAGGAGGAAAAGACGATGGCTTGGACGTTTTACCACAAGCATGGCTGAGGGGCCTGCGAGAGCGTGAAAGCGTGGCTTTCACAACACGAGGTGGCCTACATCGACCGCGATATCCTCACCGAGCCTCCTTCCGTAGAACAGATTTTGCAGTTAGGGCGCCTTTTGCCGCAAGGTGTGGCGGGATTGGCGCATCCCCGGAAATACCTCGATGGGCAGCCGGCCAACCAAGTGATGGCCCAGTGGGCCCCCGAAGTAGCCGCCGCGCGGCTTCACCAGGAACCCGACCTCTTCTTGAAGCCGGTGTTGACCGACGGTCAACAGCTGGTCGTCGGACCTGACATGACCCGGTTGGAGGCGTTGCTTCCGGCGCTGAAGGCCTGAGCGGCCGAGGAGGCCTGGCGGTGCGGAGGCTGGCGTCACCCCAGCAGGAGGCGTTCCAAGCCTTCCCGCACCGCGGCTTCGCGCACCGCCACCTCGCGCAGGCGGTGGGCTAATTCTTCCAGCCACCGTTCCGCTGCCAGCACCTCGGCCCGAATCCGCACCCCCCGCACCCATCGTTCCCGGGTGGCTTGAAGGCCCGTCGGTCCGCGGGCGATCACGTAGAGCCACTCCTCCAGCCGAATGCTCAGGCGCTCGACTGGGCCGCCGCGGCGCAGCCAGCCACCGCCGCGCTCGACGGCCACCAGCTCCGGCAGGGCAGTTTGCAGGCGGCCGGCTAAAATGTCGAGATACTGCGCCGCGTCATGGCGGTCTTGGCGCAAGGCGGCGATCAGGAGGTCGATTGACAACGGGTCTTGGTCCATGCTCTCCTCCCTGAACAGAAACGCTATCGCAGCGTCAGCGCGGCCGGGGTTTAGGACGGTTCGGAAGCAATCGCGCTGAGGGCACCCTTTGGTCAGCCACTCCGGTTTTGACAACCGCCAGGGTTGGGGATATATATGAGGTGTACCAAAGTTTTGCCGCAGTCGCAAGGACGGTGCTCAGACCGGATTGCCAGGCGAAGAAGGTGAGAGGCATGTACAATTGGCCGTACGGTGGCGCCACGCGGGCCGTCACCGGCAGCATCATGGGGCAGACCTTGGGCTATCTGGCCCTGTTTTTGGGCATCTTTTCGGTCGCCAGCATCCTCGGGGTGGGGCTGGGCAGGGCGGGACTTTGGATCGGCCTGATCGCCATCTTCGGGGGCACTTTGATGGTCAATCGGGCGGTGGCCCGGGCGACCGCCGCGTTGCCGTGGGGGATTGTGGTCAGCGCCGGGATGGGAATTCTGGTCGGTCCCGTAATTTGGCTGACCGCCGTCTCCGACCCGCACCTGGTCCTCTCGGCCCTGCTTTCCTTGGTCTTGGCGGTGGCCTTGGCCGGAGCGGCGGTGGCGTGGATTCCCTGGGACTTTAGCCGTTTGGCCCCCTTGTTGATGGTGGGGTTGTTGCTGTTGGTGTTCACAGGGCTTTTGTCCTGGCTGATCCCGGGGTTGACGGGCTTTGCGATGTCTCCGGTCTACAACCTCATCGGGGTGGGGATCTTTACCGGCTACCTGTTGGTGGACTTCTCCCTGCTCAAGTATCGGGGGATGATGTTTGCCGGCAACGGGGCCGCGGTCTTAATGGCCACTGCCATCTTGGTCGACATCGTCAACCTGTTTTTATTCCTCTTGATGCTGGGTCGCCGGCGTTAACGCGGGCCGTTGCATCGTAAGTAGACAAGACGCTCCCCCAACGGGAGCGTCTTGTTTTACGACTGTAAGATCCGCACCAAGGCGGCGGCGCCCATCCGGTACAGGTGGTGTAAGAACGCCATGGCGGCGCTGCGCGGCCCTTCCGCCCAGGTCAAGGCCTCGCGCAAGAGGTGAAGGCCACTGACCACCCACGGCAACTGCCAGAGCACCAAGAGCATCACCGCCGCTATCCACAGCCCGCGGCGAAGCCGCCGCCTCCCTCCCCGAGCGCGCTGGGCGCGAGGCAGGACCTCCGAGGCAGAGGACTCTTGGGTCAAATGTGAGGTAGACACGCTATAGCCCCTCGCTTCCATCCCAGGTGAGTGCGAAATGCCCACATCAGGCTCCACTACATGTATATGTTTGGATGTCCTGGAAAATGCTGGTTAGGAGGAGGTGCGCAACAGCAGGCGGCGCCATCCTTCTTGGACTTCCGGAAAGCGAAACCAGGTGAGGAAGAAGAGATAGGGAAGCAAGGAGAGCATCGCGGTCAGACCGAGGGCCAAGGTGAGGGGAATGATGCCGGCCAAGCGATCCAGGCCCAGCCACCGCGACAGCTGCCAAGTGGCGCCGGCCATGGCGCCACCGGCCAACAGCAGGGAAAGGAGCGTGCGGCGCCAGCGGACGCTTCCGCGGATTCGCCCCCGGCCGACCGCCCGGTAGGTTAACAGCCCGGCGTTGACCCAGCTGGCGCCGCCGGTGGCCAAGGCCAGTCCATTGGCTTGCATCGGATGGATGAGGATCAGGTCGCCGAGGATGTTGACCAAGATGGTGACGATGCTGAACCGAGCCGGGGTTTTGGTATCTTGCCGGGAGAAAAACAGGCGTTGCAGGTAGAACGAGAGCGCAAAACCGGGAAGGCCTAAGGCGAAGTAGAACAGCGTACCCTGAGTCAGGGCCGTCGACTGGCTGGAAAAGGCGCCGTGCTGGTAGAGCAGGCGCAGCAGGGGCACCCGCAGAACCAAGAACCAGACGGTGATGGGCACGATGATCAGCACCACCAGGCGAAAGCCCCGCATCGCCAAGCGGTGAAACGTCTCTCCGTCGTCCAGGCTGTGATGTTGGGCCAGGCGGGTGTACACCGGGGTGGCCAGCGAAGAGACCACCAGCCCAATCGGCACCTGGACCAAGACGTAGGAGTAATTCAAGGCCGCAATCGAGCCGGTGACCAAAAAGCTGGCCAAGATGCGGTCGACGATCACCCCCAGGGTTCCCACCGAGGTCGACACGAAGAAGGGGATGGCCATCTCCACGGTTCGGCGCAACAGGGGATGGGTCCAACGCCAGCGAAAGCGCAGGCGGTAGCCGGTGCGCGCGAGCGCGGGAATGACCAAGACCAGTTGGCTTATCACCGCCAGGGTAAAGCCGATGGCGACGCCGACGATCCCCCATAGCTGTCCGAACACGATGATGGTCAGGATGCGCACCACGTTGACCATGGCCGGGGTCAAGGCCGGGGCCAGGTAGTGCTCGCGGGTTTGCAACACGCCGCTGATCAGCCCGGCGAGGCTCCAAAAGAGGACGGTGGGGATCATCCAGCGGGTCATCACCAAGGCCAGCTGCCATTCCTGATCAGAATGGAAGCCGGGAGCGATCAGATGCATCAGCCAGGGGGCAAACCCTTCCCCCAATCCGATCAGCAAGGCCGACAGCAGAACGATAATGGTGAAAAGCTCCTCCACGAACCGCTGGACGGAGCGGCGGGGATAGCTGACCTCGGCTTCGGTCATGACCGGGACCACGGTGGTGGTGATCGACCCGTTGAGCGAGCTGAACAGGAGATTGGGGAGCACCGAGGCCATCAGCCAGGCGTCGGTCAGGCTGGAGGTACCAAAGTAGATGGCCATCACGACTTCCCGGAAGAATCCGGTCAGCCGGCTGATCAAGGTGGCGGCGAAGATGACGCCGGCCGACCACCCGAGACTGGCCCCCTTGCGTGCTTGCGTCGCTGCCGGTTTCAGAGCGGTACCTCCCTCTCGCCGACCGTCGCCCCCAGTTCCGGCGCGGTCCCAGACAACCTTCTCTGCTTCGATTGTACTCGACTTGCAAAGCCCGCGTACGGTTTTGAGCGCCATTCCTGCTTACCGATTATCGGTAACCCTGCTTAAAGTGTGTAGAATGAAGACAGGGTCTACACCCAAGGGCACCGGACGACAGTGGTAGGCCAATTCGCCAGTCAGAGGGAGGGCATATGGCCGCGCGTTGGACCCCCTTAGATTGGCCGGGGCGCATCCGCCTCATCCGCGACGTGGTCTTGATTCTCATCGGCGCGGGCGTGATCTTGGGCGCTGTCGGCTGGGCGTTGTCCCGAGTGGGCAACGTGGTCTTGATCCTGTCCTTGGCGTTGGTGTTTGAGATCGTACTGGGCCCGGCGGTGGACCGCCTGGCCGGCTATTGGGGCCGCACCCTGGCCACCCTGGCGGTGGTAGCGGGGGCGCTGTTGGTGGTGGTAGTGGGCGGCGCGTTGCTCACCGGCCTTTTGACCGCCCAGATGGCCGGACTGGCCGGCCACCTGTTTCAAGACATCAACCAGCTTTCGACCCGCACTCCCGGGATTTTACAATGGCTCCAGAACTACGGGGTGACGATTCGCCTCTCCGACCTGGAGACCCGACTGCTCAACAGCATGGGCCAGGTCTCGAGCCTGATCGTCAGCCAGACCGTCAACATTCTGACCCATCTGGTCAACACCCTGGTGGACGGCGCGCTCACCGTCTTCGTGACCATCTACCTCTTGATCGACGCCGAGCGAATCCACCGGGCGGTGGTCCGCCTGATTCCCCAGGGCCAACGCGAAGGGCTGTTGGCGCTAGAGCACACCCTGGGTCGGGTGGTGGGAGGCTACGTGCGGGGACAGATCCTGCTCTCGGCGATGGTCGGACTCGCCTTTGGGATTGGGGCCGAGTTGATCGGCATGCCCTACGCCACCGTGATCGGGGTGGTGGCGGCCTTCATGGAACTTATCCCCTTGCTGGGGCCGATGCTGGGGGCGGTGCTGCCGGTCACCATGGCCCTGCTCGGCAATCAACCCTGGACCCAGGTCCCCGAGGTATTGGCCCTCTTAGGTTTGGTCCACCTCTTGGAGTCGCAGGTCTTAGCTCCCCGCATCATCCGCTCCCAGGTCGGGCTGCATCCGGTGTTGTCGGCGGTGGCCTTGATGGTCGGCGCCGACCTCAAGGGGGTGCTAGGGGCCTTGTTTGCCGTGCCCGCCGCCGGCATTCTGGTCGCGGCCTGGGTGGCCGGGGTGCGGGTGTGGCGAGAGCGCGTGGTCTTGCCCAAGGAGCCGCAGGAAGAGGTCCCTGCCGGCGGCAAGAAACCGCGCGGGGAGGCCCGCTCCTCCGGCCGCGCCCCGCCCCGGGCCTGAGGGCGCCGCGCCTGGGAGGCTTTGAACCACAATCGCTGAGGAGGGGTTTTGCCATGCGTTGTCCGCAGTGCGGTCAAGGCGAGTTGGAAGCCGTCAGTCACCCGCTGGCGGCCGAGCAGACCTGGATTCGGTGCACCGCCTATCCGACCTGTCGCTTCGAGGCCTCCTCGTGGGAAGCGGTAGGAGAGGCCGCGGCCCGGTTTCACCACCGGATTTTGCCCGGCCATCACCACTAGGCCGTGCGGATTGGGATCAGCGGAGCCAGCGGCGGCATCGGCCGCGCGCTGGT
>JAIMAE010000156.1 GCA_023512105.1 Bacillota bacterium
TTGACCCGGGAGCGTCAGGTGGAGGCAGGGCGGCTCCCTCAGGTCTTTGAGGTCGGAGAGCTTCACGCCATCGCCGCAGCCTTACGAGGGCTGGAGACGATTGGCCAGGACGTGCCGGCCCGCGAGTTGGCCGACTTCCTGCGCGCGCGCTTTGCACAAGCCGGGCTCCAGGCGCTACCCGGAGAAGGCTGGGAGCGCACCCTGCCCCGGGTGCACGAGGTGATGGCGGTGCTCTCTCGCATGCCCGGCCTGGCCGTGAGCGCAGGGGCCCCAGGCGAGACCTGGCAGCCAAGGGCGTAGAGGCCTAAACCTCCCTCCCCTTCTGCCAGCGCGGCCGGCCTAGGGCCTCCCCCACGCCCCGCAGGCCCAGCACAGACGGATGGACGGGCCAGGCCAAGCTGACCAACGCCGCGGCCAGGACCAGGTTTCGCAGGGTGACCAAATCCATCAGGTAGGGTTGGAGCGGGCGAAAGACAAAGGCCAGCGGATACACCAGGGTGCTCAAGCCCAGGGCCAAGGTCAAGGTCAGGTTGAGCGGTGCCTCGGCCGCCAGCGGAGCCAGCCCAACAGATACTGGGCCGAGAACACCTTGCTGGTCAGCAAGACCGCCCCCAAGGCCAAGGTGGCCGCCTGCATCAGCGGCCAGCGCCCCCGCAAAACCTGCCAAGCGGCCAAGCCCACCACGCCCAGCCCCACCCCCAACATTCCCAACGCAACCAGGTGATCGACGGGGCCGGCGGACAGGTTGACCGACCCGTAGCCCGAAGTAAAGCGACTGGCGAAGAACCAATAGAGCACGGTGGCCGGACCGGATTCGAACTCGATCGAGCGCTCGGCCAGGTACCGCCAGGCGTTGAGCGCCGCCCCGGGATGGGTGAGATCCGGGAGCGCCAGGCCGGCCGCCGCAGCCCCCACCGCCGCGGCCAGGTGCAGCCACGGCCACCGTCCCCGCTCCCGCCGCTGGGCTGCCGCCACCAACGGCCAAAACACCAGGGGATAGCCTTTGAGGAGCACTCCAATGACCAAGCAGGCCCAAGCCCGCCTCCACTGACCGCGCCTGGCCGCATCCAGCCCGAGGTAGGTGACGGTCGCCGCCACGATGTCGTAACGTTGGGCCAACAGGCCTGCCGACCCCACCGCCAAGTACCACAGCAGGCGAACGCCCCAGGCATCCCCGGATCTGCGCACTCCGTAGACCACCAGTAAAGTCAGGGCAAACAGGGTGAGGAGGGCGAAGGCCACCCGGTAGCTGCCCGGATAGGCCAGCGGCAACACAAAAAGCAACTCGGCCAGGCCGGGATATTCTTGCGGCCAGGCCCGAAAGCGGGGAGGAGTCAAAAAGGCCACGGCGTACTGGTGGTAGATCTGGACGTCGACCTCGTGCAAGTGGAGGGTCAGGGCGATCTCCGCCGCCGAGAAGAGCGCTAAGATGAGGCCGATCCGTACCTTCGCAGACATCTTTGCGATCAAGCCCTTTGCCTGCCAAGCCAGGCTGCGACAAGCGGGCTTGCCGCCCCGCGCTGTTGGACTCTCCCTATCGAGGACACCTGTGCCGTGGTGGACCCATCTGGCTTGGCCTCCGTTTTCAAGGCGATTTTACCACGGCGGGGTGCAAGATCGGTCCGCTCCAGGCTGATATCCCAAGCGTCCGGCCACGGCGTCCACCCACCGAGTTTCAGAATATGGTATAATGATGCATCGTCCTGACTGTTCCCCGGTAAAAGGCCTTTAAACTGCACTTTTCTCATTTTTTACCGTGGCCCAGGACGCCTTGCGATCTGGATTTCGCGTGAAGGGGAGGACATCGTAGGTTGGATGGGCAAAGTCTAGAACGTTACGACGTGACCTTGATCGGCGGGGGACCGGTGGGCCTGTTTGGTGCCGCTTTGGCCGGGCTTCACGGGATGAAGACCAAACTGATTGAGGCCCTGCCGCACCTAGGTGGCCAGCTCTATGCGTTGTATCCCGAGAAGTGGATCTACGACGTCGCCGGCTTTCCCAAAGTCTTGGCCAAAGACCTGGTGGCCCAGTTGGTCGAGCAGGCCATGCGGTATCATCCCACCATCTGTCTGGAGGAGACCGTAAGCGACCTCGAGGCCTTGCCGGATGGAGCGTGGCGCCTTTACACCAACCGCGATGTGCATGAAACCCGGACGATTCTCATCACCAGCGGGATTGGGGCCTTTACCCCGCGCAAGCTTCCCGCGGCCAACGCGGAACGGTTTGAGGGCACCAGCATCCACTACTTCGTGCCTCCCTTGAAGACCTTCACCGACCAACGGGTGGTGGTCGTCGGCGGTGGAGACTCGGCCCTGGATTGGGCGCTCGCGCTGACCGATCCAGCTCGGGAGGTCATTTTGGTCCATCGGCGGGACGAGTTTCGCGGCCAACAGGAGACGTTGCGCCAGTTTTCCGCTCATCCCAAAGCCCGCATCCGGGTGTGGACGGAAGTGCGCGACGTCGCCGGCACCAACCGTCTGGAAGCGGTGCAACTGATTAACCACCAAACCAAGGAGACGGAGTGGATTGAAGCAGACGCGGTGGTGGCCGCGCTCGGCTTTCACTCCAATTTAGGGCCGATCAAGGATTGGGGGCTGGAATTTCACGGCTCCAGCATCGTCACCAACGAGGCCATGCAGACGAGCCGCCCCGGGATCTACGCCGCCGGCGACGTGGCCTACTACCCCGGCAAGGTCAAGCTCATCGCCACCGGTTTTGGGGAGATCGGAAACGCCCTCGGGCACATCCGAGGATACCTGCATCCTGGCCACAAGGGCGGCCTGCCGCACAGCACCAACCTCAAGGTGGAGCGGGAGGGTTAACCTTTCACCGCCTGCTCCCAGGCCTCCGGGGTGAAGCCCACCCACACCCCCCGGTCGGTCCGAAGGATGGGACGGCGAATCAAACGCGGCTCTTCCGCCATCAAGCGCAGCCACTCCTCGTCGCTGTGCTCCTGCCCGGCCATGGCCTTGTACTTGGGACTTTTGGTCGACAGGAGTTGGCTGACACCCCCCGCCACTTGGGCCAGTTGCCGCAACTCGTCTACGGTGAGCGGCTCGTGGATCAGGTCGCGCTCCGAGAAGGCAATCCCCTTTTGCCCGAGCCACGCTCGGGCCTTTTGCGAGGTGGTTCAACGCCGGTATCCATACAGGGTAAGCATGTCTCCATCTCCTCTCTTGAAAGCCACCGTGGGCTCATTTCAGGATCGCTCCGCGATAACACCCTTCCCCGCCCTAGCGGTGGAGATACGCGTCGGCCTCGGCCCGCGGCAAGGGCGGACTGAACAGCCAGCCTTGCGCGGCATCACAGCCCCAGGCCTTCAGGGCCTCTCGTTGGCCGGCCTCCTCGACGCCCTCCGCCACCACCTCCACCCCTAGGGGGTGGCTCATCCCGACGATGGCCTGGATGACCGCCCGACCTTGCGGGGTCTGCCAATCGCGAAGAAAACTTTGGTCGATCTTCACGGCGTGGATAGGCAGGCGGTGCACGTGGGCGAGGGAGCTGTAGCCGGTGCCAAAGTCGTCCAGGCTCAGCCGGTACCCCGCCTCGGCGATGCGGGAGGTCATCCGCGCCACCGTTTCGAAATCGGCCAAGGGAGCCGTCTCCAACACCTCAAAGTGCAGCGCCGAAGGCGGCAACTCGGGATAGGCGGCGCGAATGTGGGAGACTTCGGACAGCCAGGCCGGGTCGGTCACCTCTTGGGAGGCCACGTTGACCGAGACAAACCCCTGCCAGCCTTGCCGGCGCCATCCGCTCAGCGCCTCCAGGGCCTGGCGCAACACCACTGCGTCGAGCACACGCAGCAACTCCGGGTGGTTGACCCGGGGGAGGAACTCTCCCGGCAAATGGACTTGCCCCACGTCGTCGATGTAGCGCATCAGCGCCTCAAACCCGCGGACTTTCCCGTCCCGCAGGTCCACGATGGGTTGAAAGAAGGCTTGGATGCGACCTTTTTGCAAGGCCTCGCGCAAGATCTCGACCCAGTCCTCGGGTTCCTCGGCCGCGCTCTTGAGCCCCTCGGCGGTCATCCAGCCGCGCTCCGCGTTCTTGGCCCGGTACAGCGCCCGGTCGGCCTGGCGGAGCAGCTCGGAAATCGCCTCGCCATCGTGGGGATAACGGGCCACTCCCAAGGTGGCGGTCACCTGGACGGTGAGCCCCTCGACTTCGATGGGGGGTTCCACCACCGAGCGAAACTTGCGCAGAAGCGCAGGTAAGTCCTGGACGCTGTGAACTCCGGCCAAGATCAGCAAGAACTCGTCGCCGCCCCACCGCCCCACCCAATCGGTGCGCCGCAGCGCTTTGGCCCAGCGCTGGGCCACCGCCCGCAGCACCTGGTCGCCGACCCCGTGGCCCAGAGTGTCGTTGATGGTCTTAAACTCGTTGAGGTCAGCCAAAACCAAGGCAAAGGGGTGACGCTGACGCAGGTAGGCGTTTAACTGCAACTCCGTGGCCAGGCGGTTGGGGATTTCGGTGAGGGAATCTTGGAAGGTAAAATAGCTGGTCTGAGAGGCGCTCAGCGCCACCAAATCCCAGGCCATGCGCTTGAGCACCGCCCGGTGCACCATAGGGTCGTAGACCCCTAAGACATCCAACGTCCCTTGGACCAAGAACCAGTAAGCCGCTTGAAAGAGGTCGGGTGAAAGTCCTAGACGGACATGGCGCAGCCCCACCTCCCGAAGTCGCTCTAGATGGTTATCTGGCCCGGCCGGTTGCCCAAGTCCAGATAAGTACTCGCGCAACAGGGGTTCCAGCCGATCGTAGCTGGAGTGGGAGCGGACGATCTGGTCCAGGGCGGGAATCTGGGACAAGCGGGTCAAGAACCGAGAAGCGATGTCAGAGGACACCTCAGACCATGGGACTTGAGCCAAGGCTGCGGTTTCGGTGGCGTCCCACTGCCACCATTCCGCCCATGACCAAGGGACTCCGCTCGCGTCGAGGGTCAACGAAATCCCTCCCTCTGACGAGGATGGTGTCATTTTCCGGCACCTTGTCAATTGTAGCATAGAGATCCCAATTTTACTTCCATCTTCCGACAAGTAGTCCCGGCGCTTGGGGTAACAACTTGTCGACACGCTTCGACGGTTGCCCGGCAATCAGTGCCCGTCCAACCGATCGACTGGTATATTAGGCCAAACACGGCATAAGTAGATCAGCGAGACGACGGTTGAGACGGCCAAGAAAATTACCCATCCGTTCCGCAATAGGCCTGTTTTTTGCTCCCAACCCGGCCGTATAATGGAAAATGATGTTGCAAAATGGGGGGATTTGTATGCTGAGATATCTGGCTCAACTGATGGCCGATCGGCGAGGACAAGCATTGGTGGAGTATGTGTTGATTCTCGCGCTGGTTGCGTTGGCTGCATTGGTGGCCTTTAACACGCTGGGCAATAGCGTGTCGAGCCAAATTAGTAACATTGCCACCCACGTTCAGAACCCCTAGTAAACCAGCTGGCAGCCTAGCAGGTAACTTTGCGGAGCAAGGATCTGGAGCGATGCGTAGATGGCGGGGCGGGGCGGTCTTTTGGAATCTGTTAGTCCTTATTTCTTTTCTCATGGCCTTGGTTCTGACCGCCCGCGCCCTTTCCCTGCAGAGACTGCTTCCGGTAGACAAGCCTGTGGCGACGGTGCCGGTGGTGGTGGCCCAAGAGGCCATCCCCGCCTACACCAAGCTTGCGGCGTCCATGTTGGCCGTCCGCTCCTACCCCCCGTCCCTGCGCCCTCAGGGCTCCCTCAGCACCATCTCGGCGGCGGTCGGGCGGTGGGTCACCGTGCCCTTGCAGCCTGGTGAGCCGGTCTTGAGTGCTGACCTTTTGGCCGCCTCCGCCACTCCAATCCCGGCGGCCTTGCTACAACCGGGGGAGGTGGCGGTCAGCGTGCAATTGA
>JAIMAE010000157.1 GCA_023512105.1 Bacillota bacterium
CTGCCGCCGATGAGCGCAGAGGGTCAAAATATCTCCCCAAACCGTGCAGTCGGTCCGCCCGGCGTTGTCCAGCACCACCACCGATCCCGCGGGCACATCGTCGATAAAGTCGCCCACCGTACCCCGCGCCACCCCACAAGGGCGATATTCGACCGTAAACGCACGTCCCACCATACGCCAGCCGAAGCGCAGCGGACGAAGCCCGTGGCATTGCCCGGCAATCCCCAGGCGGTCCAGCGCATCGGAGACAGCGGCAATCGGAAGTTCCCGAAACCCTTCCACTATAGGGTCGTGGCTCATCGTTGGTCATCCTCTCCGCGCAACATGCCTTCATAGCCTCCAAATGCCCGGTCGGGGGGCACCCCGCGGCGAATGGCGTCGGCAATCGCGGCTTCGCGAGAAGCAATCCGCTCGGCGGCGGCCACCACTTCTTCCGCCCGCGCCTGGGGAATAAACACCACGCCGCTCCCATCGGCCACCACCCAGTCACCCGGAGCGACGGCGACCCCCGCGCACTCGACCTCCACGTTGACCGCTTCCTGCATAATCCGGCCCCGGGCGGTGATCGGCACCCCTCCCCGAGCAAACACCGGGAAGCCCAGGGCGCGGTACTCGTCCAGGTCGCGGCAGGCCCCGTCGACGACGACGCCTCGCACCCCGCGGGTTTTGGCCGACAGGGCCAAGAGACCTCCCCAGGCCGAAACGTCCAGACGGCCGCCGTGGTCTACCACAATCACGTCCCCTGGGTGCGCCTGCATGATCGCCTGCACCCCCAAATGCTCTTTGGCCAACGCCAGGCCTACCGGCTTGACCTTCACGGTCATCACCCGTCCGGATACCTTGGCCCCCTCCCACAGGGGGCGAATCCCCCAAGTGGCCCCGCGAAGCCCAAGCAGGTCCAACGCATCGGACACCGCGCAGGAGTCTAGCGCCGCCAGCCGCTCGTAGAGGTTCGACATGCTCTCCCCGCTTTCTTCTCAGCCGTCCTGTCCCCTCTCCCGATTTCCAGGCGATTAGCCTGTCGCACAGGAGTAGTCTCGGACCCCCTTGCTAAGCTGTGGACAGGTGCTCGTTTTGACAATCCGCCAGCACCCTTGCCCCTCCACTTCGACTGCCGGGGCCGCCTACCCCGGGCGTTGCCAAAACGTCTCCATTTGGACGGCGACGCCATTTTGGGCGCAGGCCTCAAGATATTTCTGGCGAATCATCGGGTCTTCGTCCTCGTACTCGATTTGGTCTCCTCCCAGCTTTCGGTCTACTGTCGATTTCGACAACCCATCCGAGGTCCGCTCCGGTTGGGTCCCGAGGCCACCTAATCGCAACGCCAAGTAACGAGCCGGCTCGGGACCGGTGTTGAAGTGTTGGTGAAACCATTGGTTGGGAGGGATGAGGAGGGTGCCTGGGCGCCACGGAAATTCTTGAATCGGTTCGCCTTCTCGCCACATCAGACTATACCCGCGGCCACTAACCACCACCACGTGGGCTCCCGGCCCATGGCGATGCCCTTTTTTATAGGTCCCCACTGGAAATTCGGAGATGTGTGCCCGCATCGCGTTCTTTGCCAGCCGAAAGCGCACGTTGCGCCCGCCCGCTCCGCGTTCTTTGTAGTCCAGCATTCCCTCGAAGATTTTGAGGTCTGGCACAAAGTTGGTCTCCCAGGTCCGTCCGCGCAACTCGCCTGCGCCGCTGAAATAATCCTCCTCGCCGTTGAAGCGGTCGCGAAACTCGAAGTCGCAGCCAAAGATAAACTCTACTGACTGGACCATGTTCATGACCATCGGGCAGTTGGTCACCGCCAAAAACCGGCACGGCTCGGCACCTTGGCCGTTGAAGTGTTGGTAGTGGGCGTTGAGGGGAATGGCGAACAGGCTCCCTGCTTGCCATTCAAAGGTCCGTTTGGGGCCCGTGCCATACCACACCGTCGTCGCCCCGCGCCCTCGGAGCACGTAAATCATGATCTCGAAGAAATGGCGTTGAGGAACCAAGGCCTGGCCCGGGGGGATTTCCGCCACATAACAGTCATTGGAGACATCGGAGGCCTCGTGGTTGATGTAAACTCCCAGGCCTCCCAGGCGCGGCCAAGGGAAGACGTCGACCTCCTGCAGGCTTTCGACATAGTGTCCGTCAATTATCGGAATGCCCTCGGTTTCAACCCATTTCCGATAATAGGACTTGGGTTTGGATAGCTGGACCATCTTCGCTTCCGAGCTCCTTTCCCCCAAGGAGGGGCGGCGGTCAGCCACCCCTCTCCCTACAGTTGGAAGACCAGGGACTTGATGGTGATCGGGACCGTTCCCGATGCCTCCAACAACCGTCCGATGTCTACAAAGTCAAAGTCCCGCAGCTGGATGCCGTCAACCACCACCAGAGGATTGTCAAGCCTATACTCCTCATGCACCATCGCCCCCACCAAGCGGGCGATATCTCGGTCAAAAACCAGGGCCAACGGGTGTTGGTTCGCCAAGACGGGAGCCAAGCCGTGGATGACGCCCTCCACCAGCCGCGACACTCGGGCGTAGGAGGGGTCTCCTTCCCACGACACCGCCAGCACCACCGGGGCATGCCCGTCCGCCAGGTCGAAGCGGTCTAAGTGCTCGGCAATCCGCCGAGCCACGTCGTCAGCCGCCACCTCGCGGTGGAGGTGAAGGTGAGGGCGAATCACCGCCACGTTGCGCAGTGGGAGCACACTGGGATCGGAGATGTAGATGGTGTTTCCGCTGACCTGGACGCTATACTGGGAGGCCCCCACCACCGTGGCGCGAATCCGCTCCTTGGTCTCCCATCGGGGCCATGGCCAGGAAGCGGAGGACTCCGCCAAAGCCCGCCCAAAGGCGGCTCCTAGGTCGCCGTAGTCGGGAAGCGCCGGATCGTACACGTACTCCCCGACGCCTCCCGAAAAGGTCACCGCCTCCACGCGGTCGAGTCCTTCCAGGGGTGGGGTCAGCCAGAGCGAGGCGAGCTCCGGGCCTCCCTTCCCAGTTAATAGGCGGGTCAAAGCCTCCGCCATCCAATTGCCTACCCGCTGGCGATCTGCCTGGCTGGCGCGCATGCCCACCTTCCAGCTGAAGCCAACCTGGCTGGCCAGCCATTGACCCTGTGGTTCCAAGCGAGTCAAACGTTCCTCCGCGTCGACCGCCGCCAGCCTCCCCCCCAAATGAATGGCGGCGGTCCCTCGGATGTGCCCGTGGTCGAGCAATGCCAGCTTGGTGGTGCCCCCTCCGATGTCGATATTCAGGACTCGCGCCTGGCGATCGTGAGAGAGCCGCGCCGCCCCTGACCCATGGGCGGCCAACAGCGACTCCATGTGGTGTCCGGCGGTGGCGCAGACAAATTGGCCCCCCTCCGCCGCCAAAAAGTCGGCAATGGCATGGGCGTTGGGACGCCGAATTGCCTCTCCCGTGAGGATCACGGCACCGGTGTCAATCGCCTCTGGTTCTAGGCCGGCCGCCTGATAGGTGCGACGGATCCAAGAAGCCAGGCGCTGGCTGTCGATCAGAGGCATCCCCGACTCAGGGTCGGCCGTGTCCTGATACGGCGTAAAGTAAATCGGGGAGAGATAGAGCAGCTCGCGCGAGACCACCACATACCGGCTGGACAAGTCTTGGCCCATTCGTCGCAAGTGCAGGCGCGAAAACATCACTTGGGCGGTGGCCGAGCCTACATCGATGCCGGCGCTGGTCAAGGCAATGTGGTCCGTCTGCCAGAGCGGATGATCCTCCTCGGCCATGTTTTCCAAGACGTCGTGGACGTGTTCAAAGTCGAGATCGTGCAACCTAGGCTCCTTTCCTCGCCGGCTACTCCAAGACGGCGACCACTTCGGCTTGGAACAAGAATTTGCCCCGCAACGGGAGAATCAAGGCGTGGCGGGCAGGCCGGTCTTCCGGGTCGGGAAACATGGCCACCCATTCTTGGTTGAGAACCTCCCGGTACCGATCGTCTGTGAGATACAGGGTGACGCGCACGATGTCATCCGGACTGCCTCCAGCCAGCTCCATAAATTGCCTAATATTAATGAAAAGGTTTCGCGCTTGAACCGCGGGATCCTCCGGGAGCTGACCCGTGTGGGGGTCTTGTCCCGAGATCCCGGAGGAGTAGACGATTGAGCCGACCCGGGCCCCCATCGGAATGGGCGCGGTGTGGCTTACATTGGGCAAGTGAATACTGCGCCGACGTTTCATGGCCTGCCTCCTTGACAACCTGATCTTGATCTAACGATCTTGCAAATCAGACATTCCTAAGCACCTGGCGAACATAGGCTCCTGCGGCTCAATGTCAAGGCTTGCTTGCCGAGTCGCCAGGACCTCTCCCCCTACCGCCATCCGCCGTTCCCCGAGGTTGAGAAGCCAGCTACGGAGGACCGTGCGCAAGAGGTCTCGACCAGGGCCGTTGGACACCCTTCTGCCGTCTTAGGCGTTGGACCAGTGCTCCTCCATCCGCGGGGTTACCCCATGCTTGCGACATTCCTCAATGAACATCTGCCGGATTTCTGGTGCCTCGTCCGCGTATTCGATTTGGTCCCCGCCCTGTTTGATACTCTTTTCAATCCCGTACGATTTGAACACCCGATACTTGCGACTGCCCCATCGCAAGGCCAAATAGCGCGCGGGGGTGGGGCCGACGTTAAAGTGCTGATGGAACCACTGGTCTGGTGGGACGACCACCGAGCCCGGTTTCCAATCAAAACGTTGAATGGGAGCGCCCTCCGGCCACATTAAAGAGTACCCGATTCCATCGAGGATGACCACGTGCGCTCCCGGTCCATGCCGGTGGGCCTTCTTGTAGGTCCCCACCGGGAATTGGGAGATGTGGGCGGTCATGGAACTGTTGCCGATCTCCAGCATGCGATTGGTCCCGCTAGCCCCGCGTTCTTTCCAGCTTATCAACTCCACGTCTTTGACGTTGGGAATAAAATTGGTTTCCCACACCCGACCGGCCCAGGCCTTGCCCTCGCCGCTAAAGAAGTCGGGATCATCGGGATTAAAGCGATCCGAGAAGACAAAAGGGTTGTTAAACACGAAGTCATGATTGTGGAACAAATTGATGACTAATGGGGCGCTGGTCACCGCCATCATTCGCGCGCTTTCGGTTCCGGTCCCGTTGAAGTGCTGGTACCAAGCATTGAGGGGGATGGAAAATAGGCTGCCTTCATGCCATTCGAAGGTCTGTCGACGACTTGGGTCGTGCCACACCGTAGTGGCCCCACGCCCCTTGAGCACAAAGACCAGCTCTTCGTAGATGTGGTGCTCTGGGTTGGTCTGACCTCCAGGCGGCAGTTCGATGAGGTGGCAGTCATTGGTGTCCTCGGTGCCAACCAGCCGCAGGATGGCGCCTTTGACGCCCTTGCGCGGCCACCAATCTAACTCCAGCTCGTTGAGGTCGGGAATGTAATAACCTCCAACCAACTTCACCTGCTCACTTTCCACCCAACGGTCATAGGTTGTCCTGCCATCGTTAATCTCCGGCAAGGGCTGCGCTTCCATGGGCACGCCTCCTCGTTCATATTCCTCCATCTATTGTATCGATTATTTAAGCAACTGGATATCTGAAAACTGCATCGGTATTCAGCGAAGAGCCTGGAAGTAGTCTGCCTGCTCTGGTAGTAAAGCCCTCCCCGGTTGGCCGCCTGCGACAATGGGCACCTTTGAGGTAGGGCTGGCGGTTTAGCGCTACATCGGGGGGAGGTCTGTCACCGGCGTGTCGACCCGGGGCGGTTGACCATTGGGACCAGTTGTTACCTGAGCCCCCAAGGCAGGAGCGGGCCTTTGCGAACGCGATGAAACGGGGTAAAATACGATCGTCCGCGACCGGTGGAGGGGTAGCGTAATTGGTAACGCAGTGGTCTTGAAAACCACCGCCCTTTGGGCTTGCAGGTTCGAGTCCTGT
>JAIMAE010000158.1 GCA_023512105.1 Bacillota bacterium
GTGCCCACCGTCCAGGGTTTGTTGGTGCCGTGGATCCCGTAGATCCCCCACGGCACGGAAATGCGCATCCAGCGGGTCCCAAAACCGTCGCCCCAAACCGCCTTCTGGGTGATTACAAACTCCCCGCGCGGGCTTCGGGTGTTGGGTTTGCCCACCGCCACCGGATAGTCGCCCAACAACTCCGAACCCCGGTACAGATAAAGTCGGCGCTGGCTGACGTTGATCACGATGCGAGTCCCTTGGGTTTGCGGGGAGGCGCTGTGAATCACCGAAGGCGCCAAGCTCTCCGCGATCAGCCAAAACGCGACCACCCACAGCGCGCGCTGAATCCACAACAATGCCCCCGCCTTCACAGTTGAACCTCCCAACTGGCCCACACGGTGTAGGTTAGCCACAAGGCCGCCATCGCCTTGGCGGTCGGGAAATCCAACAGGGCCAACAGGTGACCGGCGCTGGTCCAGGCGGTAAACACCCCGCCTGGAAAGGCGGCGATGACCAGTGCCGGCAGCCCGTGCACCAGCAACCGAAACCGGTCGGCGCGGATTCGCACCCCCCGGCGGGTCCACCGCCGCAGCCGACCGATCTCCATCAGCCCCAGTGCCACGATCGGCCACAGGATCATCTGCCACGCCATCCACTCCGGCCGCTCATCGATGGGAAGGTCGCGAAAACCCGAGGTTACCACCGCCAGCCCGACGACCATCAGCGCACTGGATACCAATACCGCCACTCGTCGCCCCACCTCTTGTCCCCTCCCTCCGTTGCTCTTTTATGCGCCGCCGAGCGATTTAGAAGCGCACAATCCCAGGGAGGGCAGACGCGGGCTATTTCAATCGCGGTCAGGTCCGTAGTGCCGAAAGGCGCTCTGGACTCGGGCTATTTCCGCCTCATCCAGGATTCGGGGTTGTCCGATGCTCAGGGTCCGATAGTACAGCCCGGCCAGCCACTCGACGTCTAAAGCCAGTTGATACGCCTCGGCCAACGTTGCGCCGACGGTAACCAGGCCGTGGTTCTCCAACAACACCGCGCGCGATGTCATCAGCCCCTCTGACACCCGTTCTGCCAGCAGCTGGGTGCCGTAGGTGGCGTACGGAACGACCGGAATGCGCGGACCAACCTTGGCGATGAGATAGTGCACCGCTTCGATTGGTCGGCCTAAACAGGCGAACACCGTGGCAAAAGGGGAGTGAACGTGGACGATGCCATGGACCGAGGGGTGCTGGCGATAGAGGGCGCAATGCAGGCGCCACTCGCTGGACGGCTGCCAATGCCCCGCCAATACGCCGCCGTCCTCGACGCGAAGGTCGATCAGGTCTGCATCTGACAGGCGCGGAAAGGGGATGCCACTCGGGGTGATCCGCACGGTGTTGGCGCCAACCCTTCGGCTGAGATTGCCCGAGGTCCCGTGGCCCAGGCCGTCGCGGGGAACGCGCCAAGCGTAAAGGAGGACCGCGTCCATGGTCAACTCCCCAAAAAAGAAATGCCTCGCTGAGCGAGGAAATGGAGCGGAAGACGGGACTCGAACCCGCGACTTTCGGCTTGGGAAGCCGACGTTCTACCAACTGAACTACTTCCGCACGCCATCACTATAGCACGGGCCCGCCCCAAGTTCAAGCGGGCCCGGCGAGAATCCTTTTTAGAACAGCTCTCTTAAGGCGAAGGTGCATTCGCGTTCGCGTCCGACCGAGACCAGGGCCAGCGGCACTCCGGTCAGCTCACTGATCCGGTTGAGGTAAGCCTGTGCCGCCGCCGGGAGGTCCTCGAACCGCCGGACGTCCCGGATGGGTTCTTTCCACCCTGGCAAGGTTTCGTACACCGGCTCAACCTCGCTGAGGATATCCAATCCATCGGGAAACTCGTACATCAACTCACCCTGATATCGGTAAGCCACCGCGATCTTCAACTCAGGCAGGCCGCTTAGGACGTCGATCCGGGTTACCGCCAATCCGCTGAGTCCGTTGACCCGAGCCGCGTGCCGCAACACCACGGCATCTAACCAGCCGATGCGGCGCGGCCGGCTGGTGGTGGTACCGTACTCGTTGCCACGTTCGCGGATCTCGTTGCCCAGTTCGTCGGTCAATTCCGTAGGAAAGGGGCCGTCGCCCACTCGGGAGGTGTAGGCCTTGACCACGCCATACACCGCTGTGATCTTGGTTGGCCCGACTCCGGCTCCAATGCAGGCCCCTCCGGCCACCGGGTGCGAAGAGGTGACGTACGGGTAGGTGCCGTGATCGATGTCCAGCATGGTCCCCTGCGCGCCTTCGAACAAAACCCGCTCTCCGGCATCGATGGCGTCGTTGATCACCACCGAAGTATTGGCGATGTACGGGCGCATCGCCTCGCCATAGGCCAGATAGGTTTGCAGGACATCGTCGAAATCGAATCCTTGCATGTCATACGCCCGGGCAAGGAGGCGGTTCTTTTCTTCCAACACCCGCTTCAGGCGTGCGGCGAAGGTGGCTGGGCGAAGCAGGTCGCCTACCCGCAGGCCCACCCTGGCCGCCTTGTCCATGTAGGCAGGCCCCACCCCCCGGCGCGTGGTACCCAGTTTGTGCGCCCCGGCGCGATCTTCCGCCAACCCGTCCAACAGCTCGTGGTAGGGCATGATGAGGTGGGCATCGGCGGACACCCGCAAGCGATCGGTGGATATGCCGCGGGTATGGAGGTATGCGATTTCGTCCAACAGTACCTTCGGGTCTACCACCACTCCGCTGGCGATTACACATAGCTTGTCGGGATAGAGAATGCCCGAAGGAATCAGGTGCAACTTATACTCGGCGTCCCCGACCACCACGGTATGCCCCGCGTTGTTGCCTCCCTGGTGACGCACCACCATATCCGCCTGCTCGGCCAGGTAATCGATTACCTTGCCCTTGCCTTCGTCTCCCCACTGCGTACCTACCACAATGACTGCAGCCATTGGTCCTCTCTCCTTTATCACTCGGTCAGCGGCGTGGTGTTGAAAAACTTCCCGATCTCCCGCTTAAACAGTAGTCGCACCGTCCCGGTAGGTCCGTTGCGCTGTTTGGCCACAATCAACTCGGTCAGATCTGGCTGCTCGGCTTCCCGAGAGTAGTAATCCTCTCGGTACAAAAAGGCGACGATGTCGGCATCCTGCTCAATCGCCCCAGACTCGCGCAGGTCCGAGAGCATCGGACGCTTGTCCGTTCGGTTCTCCACCGCCCGCGAGAGCTGAGACAAGGCCACCACCGGAATATTCAGTTCTCGGGCCAGCGCCTTGAGCGCCCGGGAAATTTCCGAGATCTCTTGCTGGCGGTTTTCCGCCCGCCTGCCTTGCATCAGCTGCATGTAGTCGATAATCACCAACCCGATGTTATGCTGCAGCTTGAGCTGCCTGGCCTTGGCCCGCAGTTCCAAGGCGGAGATGGCCGGAGTGTCGTCGATGAAGATCGGGGCCTCGCCCAGGCGCCCCAGGGCCAGGCTCAGCTGGGACCACATGCGCTCGTCAAGCTCTCCGCTGCGCAGCCGATGCCCCTCCAGCTCTGCCTCGGCCGACAACAGGCGCAACGCCAATTGCTCGCGGGACATTTCCAGGCTGAAGATCACCACCGGCACCTTCTCCCGGGTGGCCACGTGGCGGGCGAGGTTCAGGCAAAACATGGTTTTCCCCATCGATGGGCGCGCGGCGACCACAATCAGGTCGGAGGGCTGAAGGCCGGCGGTCATCCGGTCCAAGTCCACAAAGCCGGTAGGAAGCCCCACCAACTTGCCCCGGTTCTCGTACAGCTGCTCAAGGCGGTTAAAGGTGTCGATTAACACCTCGTTTAGCCGGACCACGTCCCGCTGCCCTCGTTGGGTGATCTGGAACAGGGCATTCTGGGCGGCATCCAACAACTCGGCGGGGGTTTTCTCACCCTGGTAGGCCTCCACCACCATATGGTTGGCGATGGCGATCAAAGCGCGCCGGACGCTGGCTTGTCGGATCAGCTGAGCGTAGTGCTCCACGTGGGCCGCAGTAGGCACCAAGGCGGCCAACTCCATCAGATACGCCAAGCCGCCCACCTCTTCCAGGTGGCCGCGCCGGCGGAGCTCATCCCCGACCATCACCACGTCCACCGGCTGGGTGGCCTGGAACAAGCTCACCATGGCTTCGAAGATCAGCTGATGGCTGGTTTGGTAAAAGTCCTCCGGCTGCAAGATCTCCATGGCCTTGGCCACGGCATCGGGATGTACCAACATGGCTCCCAACACCGAGGCCTCAGCCTCCGGACTCTGGGGCGGTAGTCGGTTGGCCGGGACGCTCACGCCAATACCTCGCTCAAGACGGCGTCGACCTCTTTCACTGCGATCACCCTGGGGCCGTCTGCCAAAGCCGGGACATCATCTCGATTATCCCACGGGATGATGACCGTCTCTACGCCTGCTTGCCGCGCCCCCAAAATCTTTTCCGGAATCCCTCCCACGGGTTTCACCTGTCCGGTGAGAGAAATCTCTCCGGTCACCGCCACGGTTTGGCGAAGCGGGGCCTGCGTCAAGGCGCTGTAGAGGGCCAGAAAGATCGCCAAGCCAGCAGAGGGTCCATCGATGTTCCCGCCCCCGACCACGTTCACGTGAAGGTCGTACTGCGACAAGTCGCGTCCCAACAAGCGACGCAACACCGCACCCGCGTTGAACACCGAATCTCGGGCCATGCTGCCCGCGGTTTCGTTGAAACGCCACTGCCCTCGCCCCGCCTCTCGGGCCGGAAAGGCCACCGCCTCGATCTCCAGCACCACCCCGAGGAACCCCGCGACCGCCAGCCCCAACACCCGTCCCACTTCCGGCGGCCGGTCGGCTAGCTGGGGCTTGACCGAGACCAAACGGGCGGCCGCGATCGCCTCCCGCACGGCCTCGACCGACAACACCTCGGGCTGGGACTGCTTGCGAAGATACTCAAGGGCGTAGGCGTCGAGGACCAGTGACACCGCCCGCCGTCCCTCCAAGGTGTACCGCCCGATCAGCTCCGCCCCTCGGAAGTCCAGCTCAACCCCCAGCCGCGCCGCCGCTTGACGGGCGATGGTCTCAATCTGCGCGGGGGTGAGGGGGTCGAAGTACACTTCGGCGCACCGCGAGCGCAGCGCTGGGCTGATCTCCTCTGGACTGCGGGTGGTGGCCCCAATCAAGATAAAATCCGCCGGCGCACCTTCCTCAAACAGCTTGCGCACATATTGGGGCACGTTAGGATCCGTCGGATCGTAGTACGGCGAATCGAAGTGGACCCGCTTGTCCTCCAATACCTTTAGCAACTTGTTCTGGAGCAGTGGATCCATCTCTCCGATCTCGTCGATGAACAGCACCCCGCCATGCGCCTCTGTCACCAACCCGGTACGCGGCTCGGGAATCCCGCCCTCGGCCAGTTCCCGGCGCGCTCCCTGGTAGATCGGGTCGTGCACCGAGCCGAGCAGCGGATTGGTCACCTCCCGGGGATCCCAGCGCAGGGTCGCCCCATCCACCTCCACGAACGGCGCATCCTCCGCAAATGCGCTGTGAGGCACCTGACGGGCGACCTCCAAGGCAAGGCGGGCCACCGTGGTTTTCCCCACTCCCGGCGGGCCGTAGAGGAGGATATGCTGGGGATACGGCGAACACAGGCGAGCCAAAAGACTTTGAATGGCGGCCTCTTGGCCGACCACTTCTGAGAGGTTGCGCGGTCGCACCGCGTCGGCCAAGTGATGTTTTAAACCACCCTCATCGTATTTGATCAACTTGGCCAGCTTCTTCAGCGTCTCGGGAGTCTCCGGACCGGCGTCCTCCTTTAGGATCTGGGCGCGGATGTCGCGAATGTACTCCTCGTGGCGCTCCTGCATCCGTTCGTTGATCCGCTTTTCAAGATCTTCTTCCAAGGTGCGGCGCGCCAGCAGGTCCGCCAA
>JAIMAE010000013.1 GCA_023512105.1 Bacillota bacterium
GGGTGACGATTGCCACCGTGGGATGGGCCCGCAACCACGCCGCCACCGTCTCCGGCCGGGTGTCGGGGAGGATCTCCAAGATGGCGCCCTGTTCATGGTCGACCAGGATCGTGGCATAGGTCTGGCCCTTGCGCCGGGCCCACTCGTCGAGCCCAATCACCCGAGGCGGCGGAGGGTCGGGCAGCGGCATGGCTTGAATCCCGCGATGGAGCGACTGCCGACTGACCGCCAACCCCTCCGCCCGGAGGCGCCGAGCCACCTCCGAGGCTGAAGCGATCAGGGCCCAGCGCACCATGGCGGTGCGCGCGGCCTCAGTCCCGCCTGGATGGGGGGCGACACGGGGTAGCCGTTCACAAAAGCAGGCTTGGGGACAGGCCGGATTGCAGCAGACAAACCGCCGCACCCACAGGTGCCACTGCACCCCCCAGCCCCGCCACGGGAAATCCCCGGGGGACCGCCAGTAATGGCGTTTCACACGACGGCTGGGTTGGCCACCCGTCGGGCAGCAAGCGGTCGGCGCCGTGGTTTCCGCCCAAATCTCGATGGGCGCCCGATCGCCGCTGATCTGGATCACCCGCAGTGGCGTGCGTTCGAGTATCATGAGACCGGACATGAGATCACCATCCTTGCGCGGAGATATCTCATGTCCATTTTCCATCTTCTCAGGTTTCGCCAAGCACCAACTTTGGACAAGAGCCATTTCCTCTTGACCAAATACAGGGGGCTGGGCGGGCCCGGTGGGCCCGCTGCGGCGCGCGGGCGGCAGGGTCGCCCGTTCGGCCGTCAGGCGATTGACTTAAACACTTATTACACTGCGGGGTATAGTACGACACACGTGGAAGCTATCTCGGGCCATGAATTAGGACATGCATTAGGATTAGCCCATAATCCGACCTGTCCGGTGTTAATGAACCCCGATGACGCGTACACCACTTGTGACATTTATACTCCTCAGCAAGACGACATCAATGGTGTGAACGCTATATATGGAGCACCATAGATGTCAGCACAACTAGCCCAGATTCTGATTGCGGAGAGGGGGTACGTAAGTTGCGAAAAAACTGGAGAATAATAGCTACAATTGCCATCGGTTTTATGGGAGCCATCTCCGGCCTTGTGTGGGGCAAGACGCATCCCACACTTTCCGGCCGTTACAATATCCATTACAGTTGGGTTCACTTATTCATTCCATCTCGTTCGAGTCACAAGCTAGTACTCTTGTAGTTGAAGGAGTGGTAGATCGATTAACCAAGACTTGGAAAATCAAGGATCTAAGTTTCAGCCAATATCAGATAACCCCAATCAAATGGTTCAAAGGCTCCTCTTCCGCACCGATATTAGTGGACCAAACCGGAATCCCCGAATTTTTCAGGTCACATCCAGGGCTGGAAACCGATGACCCTCCCCTTCAGGTAGGACAAACCTATATCTTTTTCTTAGTGCCTAGTGGATTAAACGACCAGGCGTATTTTCCGATTAACGGACCACAGGGGCGATACATCGTCGCCAATGGCCGAGTTTATTCCCTAGATCAGCAGTATCCACAAATTCGCGGAGAAACTATTGCACAAAAGGGTATATTTGTGTCTGACTTCTACAGCGAGTTAAAATAACACCGCTCAAAGATTCTGCGACGAGGACAGAGGGTGGAGCGATTATTTGCAGCTACACTTAGTTGCTCTGCCTGATGTCTTTCGTCGCTGTCTCCCGTGCAAGAATCGTCCCCTTTACTTGGCCTTCAAGATGTTTCCCTTCTCATCAATAGTAAATGAAAACGCGTCAATGAGCTTCTCGCCCTTGTGCATAACCCTATACACCGATAACCTGACTCTAAGCCATGGGACCGAGGGAGCGGCCGAGGGTACTCGCAAATCCACGTACCCCTCGGGGTCTCGATGAAACTGTACCGCTTGGGGATTTGCAGGAAAAATCTCTGTGAAGCAGACTTCTTTGCCCTTCGACGACGGAGCGGCCTGGGAGGATGGAAACTGGCACTGACGACTTCCCACTTGCCTTGGAAATTGGCTAAGCCCTGCGGCAAGTTGGCTATTATGCACCCGGGACCAAGTGCCCAATTGACTCCAAAATCTTTCAGGAACAGCGGCCTGCACCCGCACCGGAGGGTCACCTCCGCATCCACTTAGCATAACCATCGTAAAAGCCGCTAGGACTCCCAAGACGCTATGGCTGGACACTTTCACACCAGCATCCCCCTGGTCAATAACCGCCTAGGATAATTCGATAGTTGCCTCGCTTGGGAACAGCATGTCTTTGTAGTAAGGAAATTCGGTCGGTACCGAGTCCACTCGGTCGCCTCCGTTTCTGTTTGCCAGAGACTTTTTCGACAAACATGGCTAGTAGTTATCCTAGGCCCGCGCCATCGATGCTCGAAGACGTCCCGCATGCCTTTCGCTTTGTTTCCTGCGGTTACCTATTTCTGCTGACATCCAGTCAAGCCAATAGTTATGGGCAAAGGGCAATGAACGTGTGGATTAAGCATTACTCCTGGATATCATGATGACTCCGTAGGCTACACTCCGAGAGAGAAAGCAGTCCACTATGGAGTATACCGATTTTTCGGATGGATGTGCATGCCGAGACGATTGCGGTAGCCGAAGCACCCGCAGGGCGGTGCCCCGCCCCCGATGTAGGGACGTTGCCGTAGTGCCCGGTGGCGGTATAGGCATTACCCACAACCGTTTTCCGGGGATGGGCAACCTGGCTTAGGAGCCTCGACGTAGGAGTACCAAGGCCTAATAGCCATGCCAGATAGAGCACCAACACGGAAGGGGCCTGTTGGAGGGCGCGGGGAGAACCGGGTCGCGGCACTCGGCCGGCACGGAGGGCGGAAAATCAGGGGGTGGTGGTACGTGGAGCCGTTAGGCCACGGACGGGCGGCTCGCGGTCATTCCGGCGGGTGCAATATCTCCCACAGGACCGTGAGATCGTCGGGACGCCGATCGCCGCGCCAAAGCGTTTTGACCCCGGGTTCGCCGTCGCGCCGACGCCCAAGGAGCGTCTCAATTGGGCAATCCCACGCACGGCAGTCCGCAGTTCGACCGGCGCAGGCGGAGGGTCCGGCCAACGGCCTGCGGGGCATCTAACACGGCCCATGCGGCCGGACGCGAGACCGGGGGTACACGACTGCTCTGGCGGTTCGCGAGCCTGGTATGTCCACCACCGCAGACGCCAGGCGTTGATCCCATAGACGGCCAGCGCCCGGTCCAAGCGGTCGAAGGTTTCGAGCTGAAGACCTTCCATGTGACAGCCACTCTTGAGGACGTAATGATACCGCTTGACGCAGCAGTGATAGGGGTAGTACTGCACGACGGTTTCCGCGGCAGCCAAGTCCTCAACCGGCAAGATGGGAAGCGCCATCCATTCGATGGGGGGCGTCTCTGCGGGGGGGGCGATTCTGAGCGCACCCATACGGCGGTGACCGTGGGGGTAGGCAACTGCTCCGCCCGCCGGGTACGGCTCGGCTCGAAAGGCTTTCGGCCAGGCGGCCCACAGGGCCGGCAGCAGGGGATCTATGCGATCCCTCCTTGGAGATCAAACCGGGGGAACGGCGGCTCCGGGCGCCCGTGGATGATGGGGCAGCGGAAGCGGCCGTCGGGGTAATGGCCGGTGGTCGACAGATCAGGGCCGGTCTGCCAGGTCCGCGCCAGCCGGGGAAGGTGCGCTGCAGCGCCACCCGCCGGGCGTCGCGGGCCCGGGCGGGAGAACGGCCAGCCGAGCTGCGGCGAGTCCAGGAACGTCCTCGGCGGCAGACAACCCGATTGGCCCCAATGGCGGGGCTCCGGGCGGAGCCGGAGCCTACGCGGCCGCTAGGTGAATTTCGAGCGATCGCCGGTGTAGACGCTGGCGATCGGCAGTGCCTCACGCCTCTGGTGGTCCGACCCGGTGCGGCTCGCCGTGTTGGTGGTGATTTTCTGCGACCCGTGGGTCACTGCGGCGCCGGTGTGTCAACACTACCGGATGTCTGACCGCCTGGCCCTAATTGGGAATTGACCCTCCTCCACTTATGTTAGTGTTGATACGGCTAAGTCCGGGGCTGGCCGCTCGGCGGATGCGCCGGCCCTGTTTGGCCAGTGGAAAGCAGCCTGACCCACGGCGCCTTCAAGTCGAGCGGTGCGGGTTGGCGGAATGCTTGGTCGAGGAAGGCAGGAGACGGAGCGCTTGTAGAACCTGGTTGTGCATGGTACAATGTGCCACATGATAGAGACGCCTCAGGATATGGACCTTGGCCAGCTTCGGCGCGGAGCGGTGGCCTATTGCATTCTGGCCCTTCTGCGCGGCGGGGAGCGCTATGGCTGGGAGCTCGCGAGCGTCCTCCATGACGCCGGACTCATCGCCGGGGAGGGCACGTTGTATCCCCTGCTTGCCCGGCTTCGGGAAATGGGGTGGGTGGACACGGAGTGGAAGCCCTCCCCGCACGGCCCGCCCCGGCGCTACTACCGGCTCACTGTCGCCGGGGTCCAGGCGCTGGCGGCGTTCATCGAGCGCTGGGGGCGCTTTCGCGACGCCGTGGATCAGATCCTCAGGGGGAGTGAAGACGCATGACCTCGCTGGACCGCATCGAGGCCTTGGTCGCCGAGTACTTGGCCGCCTTGGACGCCGCCTTGACCGACGTGCCGGCGGCCCGGCGGCGGCAGATCCTGGAGGACGTCCGGCAACATTTGGAGGCAGCCCGGGCCAGCCTCCCGCCGGACGATGAGGCGGGGATCCGCGCTGTGCTGGACCGATTGGGCGACCCGGCGGCTATCGCGGCCGAGGCCGGCGTCGGCTTCTCCCGCCGTCCGCGGTGGGTGGATGCGGCGGTCCCCTGGTTGCTCCTGTTGGGCGGCTTTGTCGGGGGGGGCGGTTGGCTGGTCGGGGCCGCCCTGCTGTGGACGTCCCGGGTGTGGCGGCTCCGCGACAAAATCTGGGGCACGTTGGTGTGGCCGGGCGGGTTGTTCGGCGTGGGAGTCGCCTTCGGGACGGTGGTCGGCGGCGTACAAACCTGCTCCGGCAGTACGGTTGCCGGGCATCCGCTGGTGATGCACTGCACCTCGCGTCCCGGATGGTCCGAGCCGGTGGGGATCGCCGTATTGGTGGGAATTTTCTGTGCCCAGTTGGTCACCGTCGGCCATCTGGAGCGGGTGCGGCGGGGTGCCGCCCGCTAAATCCCGGCTAGGCGGCGGGCGCATGACTGGAGTGAGCCGATTCCCCGGCACGGTTGACGGATTCCCCCTCTCCTGGGGAAGTGGCACCCGCCGTGCCGGGAACTCCGCGCCCTGCGGAGGCCAGGTACGTTTCCTGGCGGTGCCGGGTTCGGTTCGGGAAACAGGAGAGGCACCCCCCTCCCCTCACAGGCAGCGGGGGGTGCCCAACTCGTGTGCCGTCTCGTCGACCCTAGGCCAGGGACCGGGGAATGCCTCCGGACGGCCACCATGGCGCGGGACCCCGAGGAATCTCTACCGTAGACCGGTGGCACGATTTGCTGGGGCATGCACGGAGACGGTGTGTCCGCCGATGGTTAGGCGAACCGCCTGTCCGGCCCGCAAGGCGTCTAGCGATGGATGGGATAATTCGAACCGGTGCACGGCGACGGGATGGCCGCTGACCCCAATCGGCGTGGCCGTCCCGGTCAGCGTCAACAGCGCCGTGGAGAGAATCGCGCCGTAGATGGCATGCGTCATGCTCCCTTGCACTCCTTTCCTCTGTTTCAACCTATCGCGCGGTGGCCCACTCACTCCGGAACCGGGGGGAGGCAGATTCTCCCTGACCGGACAACCGTGCTCGCTCGCGGCGCGGGCTTCGATGCGAACCCCGCCGCCGGGGGAAGCGTTGCTTCCCGATGGATATAGGCGGGCCCTGCGGTTTCGGTTTCCCGGAGCCCTCGGGCGGCGGTCCCTTCGGCTGACGTCCAGGCACGCCTGTTTCGGCGGAGCCTCGCATGGCGGCTCCCCTCCTGCCGCCGGCCCCGCTCCCACCGGTATCAGGGACCGGAGACGCACCGCCCGGGAACCGTTAGCCTACGCCAAAGCCTATAGCAAGGGAGACGCACGCTCCCTAAAGCAGGCGATCGTTTTGGCCGACGACGCCGATCTGGTCGCCCGCGCCTGCGGCGGCGATCTCGCGGCGTTTGAAGAATTGTTCGCGCGCTATCACGGCGCGGCTTGGCGCTTGGCCTTCGCCCTCACCGGCGACCGGAGAGGGAGCGACGACATCGTGCAGGAGGCGTTCCTCCACGCGTTTCGCGCCCTGCCCGGATTTCGCCCCCACCCCCCTTTCGCCCCTGGCTCTTTGCCATTGTGACCCATTAAGCCCGTCGGAGCTTCCGCCATGCCCACCGCAAGGTGCCGTTGGACACGCTCCCCGAACAGCCGGATCCGGAGGCGGCTCGGACGCTGGAAGCCGTGGAGTGTATATTCCGGAAAACTTGGCTCTCTCGCGTTTTATGTAGGGCTGGTCCAGGATCGCTTCACCACCCCCTAGGTCTTGCGAACGGCTCCCCCACGTTAGCAGACCCCGCCACCTCGGTGGATGGGCGGTGCCTGTCGGGGGCTGCTCCCTCGCCATCGGGCTCTCGTGGCCAGGGCGCAGGGATTCCCCGGTGGAAACCGCGTTAAGGGCGTCGCCCCGCCGGCTCGAGGCGGAGGCCATGGCAGATGCGGCGGAGGAGGTCCCAGTTCCCTCGGCCCTGCATCAGCCGCCGCAACCGTTTGATGCCCCTGACCGCCGCTTCCACCGGCCCTTGGCTCCACGGCTCCGTCACGGCGGCCTGGACGGCGGCCCAATCCTGGCGCAGGCTGCGCGCAAACTGCGCCAAGGCCGGAATCCCACGGGCTTCCGCCGCCCGGACCCAGGCGGCGAGGGCCCGCCCGCAGCGATGGCGGACCAGGGTGACGAATTGGCGCACCAAGGTCCACCCCCGCCGGAACGTGGCATCCGCGGCCAGCCAGGTACTGAGCCAGCGATCCCAGGCCCGGGGCAGCCGATCCCAGGGTTGGCAGCAGGCCTGCCGCAGCCACGGCGGGGCGGTCGCGGGCGGCGGGGGCGGGGTGGGGTGGCGCCGGGGCGTGGGATGCCAGCGCTGGAGCCAGGCGTACAGGGTGGAGCGACTGCCGGGAAACCCCGCCGCGCGGGCGCGCTCCCACAAGGCCTTCCCCGTGCGGGCGCCCTCGGCATACCACGCTTCTAACCGCGGCACCCAGGCGGCGAGCCGCTGGCGGGCACGCGGCCGCGGGGGACCGGGCGGGGTGGCCTGGGCCAAATACGCGCACGGTTCCGCGATCCAGCCCCAGCTCCCGGGCAATGGCGCTCACGGTGGCGCCCTCCGCGTGGCGCCGATGAATGACCTCCCAGCGTGCCCGGCGACGGGCCACCGCCGGCGACACGGGGGTAGCCTCTCCCCCCGCCGCGGGCGGCTCGGGAGCAGGCGGCGCGGGCGGTTCAGGCTCCGGTTCGGGTGGGCGCCACGCCGCCAGCCACGCGTCCACCGCCATGCCCAAGTTTTGCAACAGGTGCCAGCGGTCCGCCACCTGGCGGGCCTCGGGCGCGCCGGTCGCAATCCCCTGGGCATAGGCCCCGGACCGGTCCCGGGTCACCACCGCCACCCCCGGGTGGGCGGCCAACCAGGCCGCCAGGGTCTCCGCCCGCCGGTCGGGCAGCACGTCCACCACGCGATGGGTTTCGAGATCGACGACCACCGTGCCGTACCGGTGGCCCTTGCGGAAGGCCCAATCATCCACGCCCAGCACGCGGGGCGTCTCGGGCTCGGACAGGGGCGTTCGGCGCAGCCACCGCAAGCCGGGATCCGGGCTGACGGGATAGCCCGCGGCCCGTGCCACCGCCGCCGCCAGCTCGGCGCTGAGCACCCACGCCACCACCAGGACCCATTGGACAAAGGCCGCGGTATGCCGCTGGCGGGGCGCCACGTCCGGGAGGCGTTCGACAAAGGTCTGCTGGGCGCAGGCCTGATTGTCGCAGCAAAAGCGCCGCAGCCGGATGTGCCGCCGGGTCGGCTGTTGGCGCCACGGGGTCGTCCACGCCCGGCGTGTCACCCACCCCGCCGTGCGGGTGGACGGCTGGCCACAGGCCAGGCACCGCCCCAGCCGCGATTGGGAAACCTCCTCGAACCAAATGACGCCGTCGGTCTCCCGCACCCCGGTGATCCGCAAGGCGGGCGGAGGCGCTATAATAGACCGCGAGGACATGAGGTATCACCTCGCAGGGAATAGACTCATGTCCTCCTTATTTTACCAGTACCTTCTTTCTGGCCGCTACACGAAATGCGGGAGAGCCAGTCAAATCGGAATGCGTGGTGGAAGTGCAATCGGAAACCGTGGTGGAAGTCCAATCGGAATGCATGGTGGAAGTAATCGGAATACGCAGTCGTGTGCGAATCAGTGCTTGGAGGGATAGGGATCCCATCGATGCACACGGTTATCGGTCAGATGATGTCGCCGTCGCACCGTCCCCCTCACTCCTGCAATAAGCTCCTAATGTGAGGGGGTGCAGTCCGGCGGCGGTGAGGATAGGAGGACGCGACGTCAATACCTGGGTAACTCCTTAACTTACCCTAGAATGAGTCTATCGACGTTTCAGGGTTTTTAGACTTTCGAGCAGTCGCAGGCCGATAGCGAGTACCCTTCTAGCAGAAAAAAGTCTACCGCTGCACCGTGGACGGCTTTATTTAACACGGGGAGAATATAACGTAGCAAGCGGTAGTCCTCGGGACATAGCGGAGTGTTGTCGGAACTATTTCCGCAAACCCCAACCCATTTCGCTGTGGGGTGGGAGTGTTCCTAGGTGAAGAATGCCGTGGGATGAGCTTGGCTATCCAGGCGCTAAGCCCCAAGGCGAAGCTTCTCAATGCTTTGCCGCGACCCCAGCTGGACTATGAGGTAACATCCATGTAGACCAACTTTAAGCTGGCCAGCTACCTTTCACTTTATCCCAGGCCTAGTTTTAAGCGGCACGATGTTGTGTCCACGCGCAAACCCTGACACGATCGCATGGCCCTCCTGGGTAGCGTATCCGCACAACGGCCTGAGCCGAGCACGTGAGTAGCGGTGGTAAATGCTTGGTGATCTTTGCCCATGGCATTGGGGGCGTGGAGTCGCTGGTCCATCAACCTATAATGTGCGCCCTGCAGGTACGGAAGATTTATAAATGATGACTAGACTTGTTACTCTCGGTAGGATTATCGTCAATTAAGAGATGCCGATAAGATCCTTACAAGGCGGCCGCGACAGCGGCGCAGATTGCCCGTGGCGGTCGAACAGCGGCCCGGTAGGAGGTTATATGCACGCAGGGAGGTGACGCTTGTGGGATTGTCGGATAGGACGGGAACCAACCCCCTGTTTAATGAGAACCCCCTCAAGCTTGGGATCTTTGGCCCCAATGTCAGCCATGGTTGCGCTATTACCACCGCGCCGGGGGCGTTAGAGGTGACCTGGGCCAATACGCGGCGGATTGCGGAGCTGGCCGACGCGGCAGGGTTTGAGGCCTTGGTGCCGGTGGCCCGCTGGAAGGGGTTCGGGGGGAAGACCAACTTCAATGGAACCTGTTTTGAGACCTATACCTGGGCCGCCGGTCTGGCCGCGTTGACTCGGCGGATTGCCGTCTTTTCGACCTCCCATGTTCCCACGGTGCATCCCATTTTGGCCGCCAAGCAAGCCACGACCATCGACCACATCTCGGGCGGGCGCTTTGCGCTGAACATTGTCTGTGGCTGGTATCAACCGGAGATGGAGATGTTTGGCGCCCCCATCATGCCGCACGACGAACGGTATGCCTACGCCTCCGAGTGGGTGGAGGTGGTGCGCAGGCTGTGGACGGAGGCAGAGGAGTTCGACCACGAGGGGCGGTATTTCCGCATCAATCGGGGTTTTCACGAACCCAAGCCGATCCAGCACCCGTACCCCGCCTTGATGAACGCGGGCGGTTCTGAGGCGGGGCGCCATTTCACGGCAAAGTACTGTGACATGGCTTTTATCCTTTTGCGGCAGCACGATTGGGATGGGGCGCGCGCCCAGGTAGACGCGTTGCGGCGGCTCGCGAAAGAGGAGTATGGGCGAGAGATCCAGGTGTGGAGCTATGGGTACGTCGTCTGCCGGCCAACCCACCGGGAAGCAGAGGAGTATTTGAACTTTTATGTGCGGGAGCGGGGGGACTGGGAGGCGGTGGAGAACCTGACCCGGATCATTGGTGTCCAGTCGGATGTGGTCGACCCCGACCAGCTGGAGGCGTTTAAGTTTCACTTTATTGCTGGGTGGGGGGGATACCCTTTAATCGGCACGCCGGAAGAGATCACGGAGGATCTGGTGAAGCTCCATCAAGTAGGGCTGGACGGGTGCCTGTTGTCTTGGGTGAACTACGAGGATGGGATCCAGCAGTGGAGGCGGGAGGTACTGCCGTTAATGGAGCAGGCCGGATTGCGCAAGCCGGTGACTCTTCTCTAAGCCGCTGGACAGGGCCAACAGCGACGGGCCCGCCGCTCAGGCTTTGGGTAGTCCGACAGACCCGACTTAGCCGGCCGATGGGGGACCGCCACCGGTCCCCAAGGGCGTCTTACCCTTGGGGCGTGTAAATGGCCGTACGGGGTGAGCCCAGGGGGCCAACCCGGAACAGATGTCCCGACAGGTCGGCTGCCTGGTGTCTCTCTGGGGGCAAGGGAGGGCGCGGTCGAAGGCAAACTCCCTTAACTAGTAGACGTTTACGACACGGACCGTTTTGCCGTCGAACTTTGGCTCACGGTCTTCCTGGCCATCCCACCTCACTGGGACGCCTAGCATGGGGCATGGTGACGGTTCCTGGGGCCACCCGGGTTAGGGTAGGAGGCCCTTCAATAGGGGTCGATTGCATCCGAACGCGGCCAGTCGCGCCGCCGGCGGTTCGCCATGTCCATGCGCCGAGGCCATCCCCAGCTTGTCTCGGCACGCTGAACGGATAGCCACCGTTGAACGGTGGGTGCCGCCCGCCAGGGCCCGGTAGGGTCCCCTTTGCGCAGATGTTCTCCTTCAAGGTCACACGGTCGGCTGGCGCCAGCCACCTTGCAGGACAGTCGATGACCTTGTCCGATGGGGTCGTGTCATGGGGCCTCTCAAGGTGCTGCCGTACGGGCGATGACGGCATAAGCCGCACCGAAGTACCCCGGAAGGGGTATCCACGGCGAGACCGCGACCGACGCAGAGGCGGCGATGCGCCAGGCGGGGACCGAACCGGGAGGGTTTCGGACCCACTGGAACTGGCCGGGGACCAGGGGCAGGTGGGGACCGAGATTGGCTTGCGCCACTTGCCAAAAGGTCGTCTCACCGGCTCGGCTGGGCCAGGCGGTACGCCGGGCTACGGAAATGGCGGCAGTGGTCAAAGCCGAGCGCAAGCGGGCGGCCACCAGATGCCCCTGCAGGGCATCCGCGGAGGCGCAGAGGAGGGCGCCGGAGAGGCCTACCCACCAGAGCGTGGCCAGCACAGCGGAGCCCTGGGCCGAACCAGTCGCCCTCATGGGACCACCACCGTGCGTTGGGCCCGGAGCAGGATGGGGGTGGGCCATCCTGCTAACGTGACCGGGTAGCTCACGGTGACCGACCAGGCGGGACCCGCCTGCTGTTCGGCCCATTGGGCTGGGGCAGGGGAAAGCCCGTCAGCCTGGAGGACGTCGTCCGCCACCTGGATGGCGGCGGTGGACGACTGGGTGCGGCTCCAGATTTGAGCAGCCCCGTCGGCGGCGTCGGTCAATGCGAGTTGGATGCGGGAGGCTTGCGCCAGGCCGAGTAGGGCGAGGCCGGCGGCCAGAAGGAGGGGCAGGGTGAGCAAGATTTCGAGATAGGCGTTGCCGGCTACGGAATGGAATTGAGATTTTGTGTGATTTGCCCAAAGGCGTTGGTCAAGGCGTTTCGGAGCGCTTCGATGGGGACGATCATGGCCAATACCACGATGATGATCCAGAGTGTCATCGCGTGATTCACGGCCCGCCCGCCGCTAGTCCTCGTCGTCGTCCTCGGGCTCCCGCTCCACCGCCAGCCGTTCCACCGCCCGCCGCAGCTCGCCCCACTCGGGCAGCGTGTAGCGGGCGGTCGTGTTCAGGGACCGGTGCCCCAGGAGCGCGGCCACATCGGGCAGGGGCACCCCCTGCCGGATGAGCTCCCGGGCGAAGGTGTGGCGCAGCTGGTGCGGGTGGCACCGGCCGATGCCGGCGCGGGCGGCCAGGGTGGCCAGCCGCGCCTCGAGGCCGCGGGGCGTCAAGTCGAACACCCGGTCCCCCAGGTGGGCGGGCCGGATGGCCAGCCACTCCTGCAGCGCCGCCCGCACGTCCGCATGCAGCGGCACCGCGCGCTCCACGCGCCGCTTGGCGACGGCCGAGCGGACGCGGACCTGCCCGCTGCGGGGATGGAGGTCCAGGTCCTGCACGCGCAGGGCGACCACCTCGCCGACGCGCAGGCCGGCCCCGCCCATCAGGCGCAGCCAGGCGAGATCCCGCGCCCGTCGCTTCGGCGAGCGCTCGCGGGCGGCGGCCCGCAGCAGGGCGTTCCACGCCCGGCGGTCGAGGCCCTGCGGCGCCAGCACCGGCTGGCGGCCGGGGTGGATGCGGGCCGTGGGGTCGGGATCCCAGCCGGCCCAACGGCCGAACATGCGCAGCGCCCACAGGTGGTGGGCGATGGTGCTCGGCCGGAGGCCTTCCGCGGCGAGGGCGTCCCGCCAGTCCCGGACGTCCTCCGGGGCGGGGGGCGGCTCGACGCCGCGCTCGGCGGCCCACCGCGCCCAGCGGCGCACGCCGATCTCAAAGGCCCGGCGGGTCTCCGGCGCCCATTCGGGGTGCGTGGCGAGGCAGGCGGCGATGGCCGGGTCCAAGGATGCCTGGGTCAGTTCCTGGTGTGCCATGGCTCTCTCCTTTCTGCCGGACGCCGCCATCCCGCGCCGGGGACGGGGCGTCCGTGATCCGCACCCGATTTTCCCCGTTAGCCCCCGCGATTCCTTCCTGTGATCCGCACAGTCAGGCGCCCGCCGTGCGGATAAAGGGGATTATCCGCAGGATGTCCACAGGTCCGGTGGACAGCCCGCCGCATGCCGAGGCCCAGCGCCCTACCGGCAGGGCTCCCGGGGCCGGGCGAGGTTGACCACCAGGGTGCGGCCCCGGAAGAGCGTCCGGTCCAGCGCCGCCACCGCCGCCTCGGCCTCGGCGGCCGGGACGTCCACGAACCCGAACCCGCGGGAGCGGCCGGTCTCCCGGTCGGTGGCCGCGCGCGCCCGGGCCGGGTGCCAGGCGGCGAAGAGTGCCAGCAGGTCGGCCTCCGTGGCGGCCCACGGCAGGTTGCCGACGTAGAGACTTTGCAAGGCGGCCAATCGCATCGCTTCCTTTCTCCAGGCTGCGGCGCCATCATGCACCATGATGGGCCGGCGCGGCCCGCGCTTTGGTTCGGATTGTGCCACACCGCGGACGGCGGCTCAAGCGCGGCGGGGCGGCGGGGAGATGGCGGGCAAGGAGGGCAGAGCAGGATGGTGAGCAAGGCGCAGACGAAGCGGCAGATCGTGGCTTGGCTGGAGGCGCGCCTGGACGGCGGGGCCGATGCGACCTGGATCGACATGGCGCTCGGGGCCGTGCGGCGGTTTGTGACGTGGTGGCAGGCGGCCCATCACCAGGGCTGGAACCCGAGGCAGTGGCGCCCTGAGGACATGGCGGCCTACCGGCAATGGGTTGCAACCCAAGGCCTGCCGGCGGCCCAGGTCGCCGAGGAGTGGGCGGCGCTAGACGACTTCGCGGGGTGGCTCCTGGCCCATGGGGCGATCTGCCGCCATCCGATGCGGGAGGCCGACTGATCCTCGGTGCCGAGGCTGGTCATGCCCCGGTACCCCGCAGAGCCGACCAGCCTCCGGGCCCATCGGCGGCCACCCTGGGCCGCGGAGGCGGCGGGCCCAGACGATGCAGGGACCCCCGCCCCCGATGTCGTACTTGGATGGGTGCAGGGCGCTGGAACGCGAGAGGAGGCAGGAACCATGGCGCAGACGGGCAAGAAGGGAAAGCCAGATCGGAAGCCGCCGCGCCTCCGCCTCCCGCAGGTGGCGGTGGTGCGGAGCGGGCCGCCCCAGGACGGGCGGTGGCAGCCTGACTTCATCGCGCAACAGGGAGGGGCCGTCGGTCGCCAACCCATCCGCCCAGACGCAGAGGTCTCGGGCGTATGCGACATCCTGCGGCGCCACCAGGTGCGCGCCGGCCTCGCGGTGGTGGTGCCGGTGGTGACCGCGCACTACGCCTATCTCCACCACGTGGGGCTGCTCCGTCCGGACTGGCTCTATCCGTTCCTCCGACAGGGGGATCCCCTGCGGGCGCAGAACGGCCTGGCCATCCCGGCGCGATGGGTGCCCTTGCCCCGGGACGCGGGTGGCCCCGAGTGGCAGGTGGTCCACCGCCTCTGCACCGAGGCGGACCGGTGGTATGAGCGGTGGGGGCCCCAGGGCGTCGGCTATGACTATTATGAGCGGCTGTGGGTGGGCGACGACGGGTGGGCGGCCTGGGTGATGGGCGCCGCGCCCTATGGCGATCCAGAGGTGTTGCGCGGGTTGTACCGGCTGGCCGACGGCACCGACCCCGAGGCGTTCGGTCGCCCCCGGCAGGTGGCGGCGCACGTGGGGCTGGAAGAGGTTCCGTGGATCGTGGAACGCTGGGCGTGGTTCGGGAAGGGCGCGGCCCCGTCGCCGCCGCTCGTGGGGGCGGTGCTCGAGGCCCAGTACCGGTATCTGTGCGCCCAGGGCATCGTCGACGATGATCCCCGAGGGTGGCGGCCGCCAACGGCGGAGGACCTCGCGCGGGCCATGTTAGTGGCCGGGCAACGCGACCGCACCGACCGCCGCTAACCTAGGCTATGGTCGAGAGCGCGGAGGGGACCGCGTTCGGGGGTCACGCATCGGGCCCGGGCGCCTCCGGCCCTTCGCCGGGCTCGGGGGCGGCTGCTTCGGCCCACAGCCACAGCTCCGTATCCACCTCGCCGGTGTCAGAATTCCGGCGATAAGCCAAGCCCCACCCCGGCACCTCAGCCGAGGGCGGGTGCTGGAGCCAGGCCTCTACGTCACGAACGGCTACCCACCCCGGGGTCCGCCAACAGGTGATCCGCATCGACTGCAAAGGTCGCCTCTTTCCGCAGGAGGTTTGGCGGCGCCGCGCGCCGCGGCCGATGGCATTGTACGGTCTCGGGAGCCCGTCGGATGGCGAACGGCGTCGATGGAGGCAACGCGGCGCAGATTTTGGATCCAACGACCCGGCGCCCAGGGCCGATCGGTGGATGATCACGAACGAGGGGGGCGCCCAGGCCCATGCGGATGGCCCTAACCGACCGCTCCACGGCTTGGTAGGCTAAGGCCAACAATGGCAACGTCGGCGAGCCGGAAGCCAAGGGTGGAGGTGGCGCGGAATGGACCAACCCCCGGGGACGTTGTGGGTGGTGAGCGTCGGGGGCCACCGCTGGGCCGCGCCGGTGGGTGTGGTCGTGGGGCTGGTGGATCTGCGGCACGGGGCATGTGGCCGCGATCTCCGCACCGGGCTGACTTGGGCGGCGACGGTGGACGCCCGTCGGCGGTTGGGGGTGGCGCCCCGCGCGCCGCACCGGGGGGTGGGGCTGCTCTGGCGGGGTTCACGTGGCCACCACCTGGTGATCGTGGACGCCCTGGAATACCTGTGGACACCGCCCCGCGCGCCCGAGCCGGACCACGTCTGGCGGGCGGAGACTCCGCCGGGCTGGCATGCATGGGTCGCGGCGGCCTACCGCCTGGGGCCGCGGTGGATCTGGCGGTGGCGGGAGGACTGGATAGACTCGGGTACGGGCCGGTCGTAGTTTCTGAATGTTATTGTTCCGCTCTATGGGACTGGAAAAGCGGAAACCGGAGAATCAGAGCGAGCGCCAGAAACCCCATCGATGTGGTGGTTCGCTGCGATGGTGCTGGCCATGCGGGAGCAGGAGGCCCACATCGAGGGTCCGTGGGGATCGCCGTGGCATCGTCAATAGGCTCGACTTGCAGCACGTCGAGCATCCCCTTCTTTTTGTAACCGGGGGCTGCCGCGCAGTCGCCATCGCCTGGAACACCAGAACCCATGCGAGTGGCCGGGGCGCCACCGCGCCGCGTAGCAGGAATCGTTCCTCCGCGGCGGGACCAGGCCCTAGCCATTCCATCACAGGAACAATGCCAGCATAGTACCGTGCGAATCCTCGAAGGAGCCGGCCCGAATCCAGCGCGCCGTGCTAGGTTGCGGCATCGGCGTCCAGCACGAACGCGCACAGCGCGTTGACCCCCGGCAGGGCCTCCGGCTGGGCGGGCAGGGCGTCGAGGAGCGCGGGGCTGCCGACCAGGACCGCCAGCCCCTGGGCGCGGGAGACGGCGACGTTGATGCGGTTGAGGTTGAACAGGAACTCCTGGCCGTGCGGCAGGTGGTCGGGGTCGGAGGCGGTCAGCGAGTACACGACCACCGGCGCCTCCTGGCCCTGGAAGCGGTCGACGGTGCCGGCCCGCACCCCCTCGGGCAGGGCGGCCTGGAGCCGGTGGACCTGGGCGTTGAAGGGGGCGACCACCAGGATGTCGGCGGCCGTCAGCTCCCGTTCGCGCCCTGAAGCGTCGCGCCACCGGCACCGGAGCAGCTGGTCCACGATGGCCGCCACGGCGTCCACCTCCTCGGGCGCCGTGGTGCGGTGGCCCTGGTGCGGCACCTCCACCCACCGCAGCCCGGCCCCGCCCCAGGGCGCCGGCCCCAGGACCGCTTGGCGGGCGCAGTGGTCGGCGCTCGTGAGCCGCCCATCGTAGGCGATGCGGCCGATGTAGTCGGCGATGGTGGGGTGGCAGCGGCGCGTCACGGGCAGGAAGAGGCCGAGGTCGGGGGGCATGGTGGCCCGGCCGGCGAGGAGGTGGCCCAGGGCGGAGACGGCCACGCCGTCGGGGTGGTGGGCCTGGACCGGATGGGGCAGTTGCTGGGGGTCGCCCAGGAGGATCAGGTTGCGGGCCGCGCCGCCCGCGGCGAGCGTGTCGGCCAGGGCGAACTGGCCCGCCTCGTCGATGACCAGGTAGTCCAGCTGGCGGTCCCACTCCTCGCGGGCGAAGACCCAGGCGGTGCCGGCGACGAGCCGCGCGCCCCCCTGGAAGGCGGGCCAGGCGTTGCGGGAGCCTTCGACGGTGGGGCAGGGGGCCTCGGGGCCGGGGCCCTCCCCGCGCCCGCCGACTCGCACCCCCGGCAGGGGCTCCGGCCCCCAGGCGCCCTTGACGGCGGCCAGCAGGTTGCGGATGACGAGGTGGCTGGGGCCCGTGACGCCCACGGTGTGGCCCGCCCGCAGCAGGGCGGCCACCACCCGCCCGCCGAGGTAGGTCTTGCCGGTGCCGGGCGGCCCCTGCACGGCGAGGTAGCTCTGGTCGAGGCGCAAGGCCAGGTCGATGGCCTCCGCCACGGGATCGGCGCCGGGGGCCGGGAGCGCCGCGCCGTGGGCGAAGCGGGGCGGGGTGCGGGCCAGGAGCGCCGCAAGCGCGGGGTGGGCGCTGGCATCGCCGGCGAGGGCCAGGGCCACCCGGTGGACGGCGCGCTGCAGGGGCCGGCTGTCGACCGGCCCCCCGGCGATGAGATGCGCGGGGTGGTCCGTGTGGGGGCTGGGGCGGCGCAGCACGAGCCGCCCGCGGCGGAGGTCGAGGGCCCGCAGGACGCCCGCCTCCTGGCGGGTCTCGGGGTCGACCACGGTGTCGCCCACCCGGATCTTGACCTCCTGCTCGGCGGGGAAGGCGTAGGCGTCCTCCACCGACCGGGGCCCAGCCGGGGCCCGGTCCAGATGCTCCAGGTGGGCGATGGCCTCGGGGTCGTCCCACCACTCCTCGGGCGACCCCGCCCGGCGGCGGAAGAAGGCCTGCCAGGCGACCCGGTCCTCCCGCCGGTGCCACCAGCAGCAGTGGGCGAGGGGGTCGGCCAGAGGGGAACGGGCCGCCGCGGCCGCGGCCTCCTGGGCCGCCCGCTCCTGGGCCTCCACGGCCTCCGAGGGGCTCGGGTCGGGGCGCTGTGGGCGCCCGGCGATCCCCGCCTCCGCCCGCAGCCCCTCCAGCCAGTCGCGGCACTCAGCGGTGGACCGGCAGTCGTCGGCGTTGTACCGGGCGAGCTCCTCCAGCAGCGCGTCGTCGCCCGTGGCCAGCCACCGCCGGTAGGCCGCCACGCTGGCGCCGCCCTCCTGGACGGCGGTGGCGCGCCCGGCGCCGCGGTACAGGTGCTCCAGGGCCTTGATCGAGTACGACTCCTCGGAGACCTGCACCGCCTCGCGGACGACGCGGTAAAGGTCAACGAGGACCTCGCCACGGAGGAGGCGGTCGACCTCGGCCTCCCGCGTCCCGTGGCGGCCGGCCAGGCGCTTGAGCGCGTCGACCTCGTAGTGGTTGTAATGGTAGACATGCATCCCGGGGTGGCGCGCCCAGCGGGCCATGACCCAGTCCACGAACGCCTCGAACGCCGCCCGCTCGGCCTCGGGGGTGTGGCCCCACAAGCACCGATACCGCCACTCCCCGCCATCCCAACAGCCCCAGCCCCACAGGTACTCCCGCTGGCCGCCCTCGGCCCAGGGATCGCCCTCGAGGTCGAAGAAGACGTCGCCGGGGTCGGGCTCGGGCAGGCGGGCGAGGCCCCGGCCGGAGGCGGGGGGCAGGAGCTCCAGGCGCGGCGCGCCGTCCTCCCGCGCCCGGCATTGCAGCCGGGCCTGGTGGACGAGGCGCTCCAAGGGCGCGGCCCCGATCCCGGGCACCGGCCGCGCCGGGTCCCAGGCGGCGAGGTCGGCCAGGGTGCGGACGCCGGCCTGTCTGAGCTTGCGGATCTGGTCGCGGCGGATGTCGGCCACCAGGCTCAGGTGGTCGGCCGCCCGGCGCTGGGCGTCGCACAGGGCCTGCCACCGGCACTCGTCGCAGGCGGCGATGCGGTCGGGGCAGGGGAGGGCGTCCGGGAGCGGGGCCTCCGCGGCGGTGAGGAGCCGCCGGCGGGCACGCTCGACGAAGGCGGCGGCGTGGGCCACGGGGAACCGCTCCTCCGTTCCCGCGCCCAGGAGGAGCGCCATGGACGCGGGCAGCCGCCCCTGGATCGTCTCCAGCAGCAGGCTGTAGAAGGCCGTCTGCACCCAGGCCAGCACACGGGGGTGGTGGGCGAGCTTCGCGTCCCAGACCTCGTAGTGCCAGGGGACCAGGGCCGAGGGGCCGTCGACCCGGACCAGGAAGTCGGGCCGCCCGAACCAGGGCGGGTCGAGCAGGACGCCCTGGGCGATGACCGGCGCGCCCGCGCGCATCGCGGCGGCGGTGGCGGCGGCCTGGGCCGCGGGTTCGCCATCGCTCGGGATCCGCGCGACGGCCCGCCCCTGGGCCTCGAACCGGCTGGCCGCCGCCATCTCCTGTGCCTGGGCCAGCGTCTGCAGCATGGCCCACTCAGGGTCGTCCGCCGGGGACGGCGCGGCCACTCTTCCAGTTTCGGCCAGCCGCGACCAGGCCAGGCGGTGGGGGCAGGCCAGGAAGTCGGTGAGGTCTGTGGCGGCCCACCATCCTGAAGATCCGGCCATGGGATGGCCCCTCCTTGCTCGCAGCAGTTGGCATCGCAGGGAAATTCGACATCGAGGCGGTGGATCCCTACGCGACCGGGCGGGCAGGCGCGTTGCTAGGTGCGTATTCCGATGACTTCCACCATGCATTCCGAGGTTTCCGGAATACACACTCCTGGGCTCTAGTGGCTGGACCTCCGCTACGATAGCGGTTACAGCATGCTATTTGAGGGAGGAGGAACTTCAGGTACTCACGTTGGTATTGCTAGACGCCGTCCAGGAATGGGATGAAGGAGTTGGGGCCGTTAGTACCAACCCGAGACATATGGGTTTTGGTTACCTATCTTCGGGGGCGCTATCGAAAATCATATCGGAGGCTAGCGGGCAACGGATGGCTCAAAATATGGGGATTGGAGTAAGTTGGAGCCCCACGATGTGGTATTTTAGAGGCAAGGTGAGAGGACTACTTTCGATACGAGTTTATACTGTGGTATAAGTGCTTGCTGTTTTAGGTCTTAGAATAACTTCGTTGCCCTTTGGATACAAAGCTAATGTTAGGGTAGTGACAATCATGACTAGACAATGGAGACACCAGCTAAGTTGCGTTGAACTCTGTGCTGGAGCGGGTGGGTCCGCGCTTGGCCTGGAAATGGCCGGCTTTGGACATGTTGCCCTTGTTGAGATAGAACGAGACGCCTGCGACACTTTGGCGGCTAATCGGCCAGAATGGAACGTGATTGCAGGAGACATTCGTCAGATAAACGGCCGAGAATATCGTGGTGTTGATCTGATTTCGGCCGGCGTGCCGTGCCCGCCTTTCTCTGTTGCCGGAAAACAGCTTGGTCCTGATGACGAGAGGGATCTCTTTCCTGACACGCTGCGTATCATAGAAGAAGCAAGACCTAATGCGGTGCTTATTGAGAACGTTCCAGGGTTTGCCTCGAACAAGTTCGCTGACTACCGCAACCGCGTGGTGAACCGGCTGCACCGAATGGGCTACCACGTCGAATGGACGGTTTTACAGTCGTCCGACTATGGCGTACCACAATTACGCCCACGCTTTGTTTTGGTTGGAATACGGACGCGCCGAGCGCTGTTGTTTCGGTGGCCTGCGGCGTTAGGAAGCGCGCCCACAGTCGGCGCAGTACTGCGGGACTTGATGGGTGAACGAGAATGGCCGGGTGTAGAACTGTGGGCCGAATTCGCCAACGACATTGCACCCACAATTGTGGGTGGGTCGAAGAAGCATGGAGGGCCTGACCTTGGCCCTACCCGGGCGAAGGAGAAGTGGGCTAAGCTCCATGTTGACGGCATGGGAATCGCGGATACTGCCCCAGGTCCAGAGTTTCCTTTGTATGGCAAACCTCGCCTAACAGTTCGCATGGTGGCTCGAATTCAGGGGTTTCCTGATACGTGGGTGTTCAGGGGCGGCAAGACTTCGACCTACCGCCAGGTGGGGAACGCCTTTCCACCGCCGGTCGCGCGCGCTGTAGGCTTGGCGGTATCCACATGCCTTGTCGGTGATGATTTGGCCACACAGTTGGCTGTGGGAGGCGCTCTAGTTGACTAGTATCATTGCTGAGGCTCGCCAGCAATACCACACTGAGCTCATTCGTGCAGGAGTACTCGGTTTGCGAGCCGGCAACCCGTCGTTTGCTGATGTTGGCAGTAAGACGAGTCTGGATATTGCGCAAAGGTTAGCAAAGGTGTTGGCAATCCACACGGGCATGACTCTAGAGAAGACCGAAATGAGTGGGCAGACGCTAGGCAAAAAATTCACGGACATCACGATGCAGTTCGTGCAGCGTTGTTTTGATAAGCTTGATGGTGTCAGGCCAGGTCCATGGCGCTATGAAACGGAGCAAGGGATCTCCCGCTTTGTCCAATACCGTCACCTTGCCCATTTAGCCGAGTTAGCAGAGAGCAACCCTGACCTTCGTTCTCTCTTGGGATCCGACTACGTGGTGAAGCCAGACATCGTTATTAGCAGGTTGCGGCTCAAAGATGAGGCGTTTGGGAGCGGGGTCATTTCGGAAGAAGATCGGGTAGCTATGGCCACTCCTTTGCGGGAACAAAACTCGGGCAAACCCGGATCTCCGGATCCCATTCTCCATGCCTCGATAAGCTGCAAATGGACAATGCGGAGCGACCGTGCCCAAAACACCAGAACAGAGGCCTTGAACCTCATTCGGCACAGGAAGGGCAAGGTTCCCATCATAGTGGCTGTGACTGCCGAACCCATGCCGACGCGGCTAGCTTCACTCGCTCTAGGCACTGGCGATATAGACCGGGTTTATCATTTTGCACTGTATGAGTTGCAAGAGGCTGTGCGGGAAAGTGAAAAGGACGACCAGTGCGAGATGCTAAACGAGTTGATTCATGGCGAGCGTTTATCCGACATCAGCGACCTGCCGTTTGACCTGGCGATTTGATGAACGTAAAGCCCGGCGATATCGGCAACCTTTTTGAAGAGGGCAAACAGGGCACTGGGGTTTTACGGTGCAAATGGTCGCAGCAAAATCCAAGATCGCATAATAAAACCTTGGTTCTTGACCCCGGGGACAACTAGATAACACTTTTTCGGCAACGCGAAATAGAGAAGATTTGGTTCTGGGAACCGTTCCATAGAAATACCTGCCACCAAGACGCCCAACATTGACATCGGGTAGAGCGGCACGCTTTTGGTGTGCAAATACCATAACGGCACCAGCCGTGTACGGGCCAACATGGGGAAGGCGCATGAGTTTGTCTCGTTCTTCAGGAACCGAGCCAATCTCTAGAATGGCGTGCGCCAGTTCTCTGAGAGCTCGGGCCCTCTGGTATTGTAGCCCTAAGGGGGTCAAAACTTGTAGCAACAGCTCATCTGGCACCGAGGTTAGAGCCATAGGGTTAGGGGCCAAGTTGATTAGAGTAGGATAGACCTTTGCCACTTTTTGGGCGCCAGTTTGCCGAAGCAACAGTTCCGACACTAGCAGTTCCCAAGGTGAAACTCGGGGGTGGCGCCAGGGGAAGTCGCGGTAGTTAGTCTCTGACCACTTCAGGAGCCGTTTAGCAAGTACATAGCCCAATGAAGCATTCCTCCTGTTGATCTTGCCATGTCTCTTCAACCATAAAAATACCCGTAAGACCGTTAAGCCGGCCGGTGTCGGTATACCCATACGGCAGGAATTTTTAGCTGGTCGTCGAAGAGCAAGTTAGAGACTGGCGAGAAAACACATGTTAACGCTGCATTCCAATCCCGAAGGCTCATGCGCCGGTGATGTGGAATAGCCTAACGGCTAGTGTTAAGGGGTAATATGTAGCATGGCACGTTCCGCAAACGCACAACTTGCAGTAGATATGTATAATACTCTCCATGCTAAATACGGCTGGAACCCATCTAGGGCATGGGAGGGAATAGCGAGGCTGCTACTTACGTGCGAGGTATGGAGAGATGGCCAGTGGGTTGATTTTCACAACGTGGTAGTGTATCGCGAAAGCAACGAGTTTCCGAGAGATGCTACGGCGCGGAATGCCGCTCTCGAGAGGGCGGAACGATTAAGCACCTATTTGGCTCTATGCCTTGGGGTTTCTCCTCAGCAGCTGTGCTCTGAGATAGGACTCTTTTGGCGCCATGCCCAAGTTAGGTCCTTACAGCCCCACAATCTCGTGGGAAATGCCTTTCGTTCCTTAGTCGTTCGCGTTCTTGAACAGTTTGGCAGTTCCGATGTTATGTATGAAGAGGAAGTTAACCCTCATGAGTTATTTCCAGGCCATACATTTCATACACGAAGTAGCAGCCCCAAGGTGGACATAGTTGCCTACCGTGACGGTACACCTGTTGCTCTTATCTCTACACGCTGGCGATATCGCCACGACCGGGTAGATGTAGTTGACGAGGCGCTAGCATATATGCCGGCAGCACGCAGAGCTAATCCTTTGTGCCGATTCTATGCAGTGACCGGCGAATTTTCCCCTGCTAGGCTTAAAAAGATCTTAGACAATTGCCCGCCCATGATGCCAACGGGGGCGATCTCTGGTGCTGTTCATTTTGCTCCCCACTTGATAAGCCGGGGACTCGGAGAGAACGGGAGAGTCAAAGACCTCCACGATCTCGAATGGCTCATAGGCGAAACAGCCTCGTGGAGGTAAGAGGGGTTGAGGGATGGATAGGGAAGATTCCCGATTGGAAATTGAAGCCCGTTTGAGAGGCGCGTTAAAACGAGAGGCCCGTCAAGTGTTACATTAACCTTGTTTGCTCCAGTTTGTTTTGATTGTAGAGCGGCGTTTGTGAAGGCTCAGACAACAGCGGTGTCACCATCGTGGTTCACTGGAGTCTGCGGCGCTCATGTTGTAAATCTTTGGGTGAGTATCTGCTTGTCGATTCCTCGGTGCGGCTAGTCTACCGAGAACGAAGATACTGCCATTGATTATTGCTTAGCACCTTTTTAGCTTCATAGCCAGGTTGTCTAAAGTATTGCGATCAGGCAACCAGATTTTCCCAAATCCTCTGTGGGCAATCTGAACGTCATGGATCCTAAATTTATAGGCCCAGGTCTTGGGATCACGCTTCCTAAGTAACTTCGCATTTGGAACGTAGATCCGGATCAAGTTGAAACCGAACCACAGGTCAGTCTGGAGCTGAATGTCTGCAAATAAATGGTATTTGACCTCAATCTTATGGCGTTCCTTTAGGTATATCAAAACATAAACTTCCCTGAATGCCGAATTGTAAGCGTTACCGAGTCTCCACCTCAATGCTCGCATTTTTGACTCGTACGAACCAGGGATGTGAGCTAGTGCATCTAAGAAGTCTTGATAACAACGAAGACCGGTATCCTTCCTTAAATAGGAATGGAATGCAGAAAAGGTAGGGATCTTATTAGTCGACTCGATCATCTCGTGAAACACGCATACGAGAGGAAACATGGGACGTAGATCTTCAATGACCGGGTGGGCTTCCCTAGCTTTGACATTGGCTAGGGGGCGGTTATCAATGTGGCCCGTTTCAATGGTCTGGAGAACCTGTTCAATGTCTTCGATGGTGAAGTGATATAAACGACGGTGAACGAACTGTTTCACGTACTGCTGCACCTCGTTGCTAGCAGACCACGAGGCAAGCAGCTTGTATCCCCCGTTGGAGACCAAGTCCCGGTAGCAGTCGCCGAACGTTACTTCCATCCGATTCTCCTTATGCTACGTAAAAGTTCACTCGCATCCAGCGAACAGGCTACTATCTATGCTCCTATAGTGTATAGTGGCTCCGCTATCAGGCGAAGAAGCCCTGAAGCGACTGGCCGTCTCCTACTACTACGCCACGGTCGAGGAACCGGTTAAATCGTTCACAAGCCGTTTCTGGCAGGAGTGCGCAGTTGTGGCAGGCAGCCAGGTTTAACGAATCTGGGCCCTGCCCCCCTGGCTCCCTAACTCCAAGCATACTGGGTCTGCCGAACACCAGGAAGCCTTAGCCAGTGCATTGCCCAGAACCGAATCGAATCGCCCAGGTAGCCCCATTTGCACCAAGCCGCCCAAGGTGCCCTCTGCATCGCCGGCGGCAGTGTAAATGAGCAGTCCTGCCATAGGATGCTTCGGATTGTCGGAAACATATAGGCGTTCACGCAGGGATGCCGTGCTGTACCCGCACTCGTAGGTGAGCTCATTGATGAGCAAGTGGGATAGCGTATGAACCAGCACAAAAACCGGCGAAATCCTTTTTCCGTGTAGTCCTCGCATAGCCAGCGAGGTTTGATAGCGCATGTTCAGCGGTTCAAAGCGGTCGAGCAGCGCCGCTGACTGGGAGGTTTGCCAGGCAACTAATGTCTGGAAGTTAAGTTCTAGAAAGATGCCTTCTCCGTGAACAATGTACGCGGGAAGCCATCTCTTCCCTGGTGGGGGAGGGTTTCTCCATAACATGGCCAGGCGCTCGCCCAGGGTCTGATTAGATTCGGGGTACACCCGGGTAAAACCGGCAAAGGCGCGAGTCTCTCGCATGCGGTCAATGAGCATTATGCGCGAGAAGTGTTTCTTTATGGTTGGCTCGTACTGCTGTACTTCTACACTTCTTACCTGCAGTTCGCGGTGGTTATGGGGCTCTTGGAGAACGCGGTATTCTTCGTAAAGGAAGGCCGTGTCGGGGTCATGGTCAGGGGTGCTGTCGTCCGCTGCCTGAGAATGCACTTTTGTACGTTGCTGGATTGCGGTCATGATTTGGTCATCCGAAAATGAACCTAGCAGTTCCGGGTGTTGACGTCGCAATATCCCTCCACTTAGCTGCCCAGCGCCCTGAAGAATCTCGACGAGTTGCCAAATTCGTTCCTCTCTGAGCGCAGAGTCAAGCTCCTCGGGAATACTGATGTCTTGGGGCAGGTAAATAGAGCTTCGGATCTGAGCAAAATACACGTTGCTAGCGTTTCTGAGTGCTCCCCGAAGAGGTCGGCCACAGAGCTCTCTGGCTTCAGCCCCTAGCCACGGCTTGCTTCCTGTGCAGAGAAAGGGCCTTCCAGCAAAATCCAAGGTAGAACTCAATTCGGTTGTCGTGCCATCTGGCGCAGCGTTTGTGATTCCTGCGAGTGTCCGCGCGGGGGTGCCGCAACCTTCACAGGTGACCCGCTGGTTAGCTAAGGTCAACCCTCCAGTAGAGCGTAGACGCAAAGGGCCATGGCAGTCGGGGCTGGGCGTGCGGTGCACCCATTCATTCCAGGGGAAGTCATGAAGGTGGCCGAAGTCACATATGGTTACAAAAGGAACCTGGACAAAGTAACTCTTCCGGCCGCGGGCTTCGCAATCCGGGCAGGGCGGCAACTTGCGGGCCGTGTCGGGAAACTTTTGGAGGAGCCCGCACCGTCGGCAGTAATGCCACGTGGGAAAGCGCAGGCAGGGGATTTTAAGGTCTGCATTAGGGGTGAAGATCCCGCGCCGAGGTATGCGGTAGTCTGGTGGCATATAGAAGCAATCAACACCGAGTTGCTTCTCGAGGCGTTCTTCCTTAATGTAGAACTCCTCCGTTTGGACTGGTACCTGATCAGGATTACTACGATTAAACCAGTGGTCAAGTCCGCAAACAATAAGTGAAATACCGTCCCGCATTATTATCATGGCTCCTACACCGAACGGCGCTATGAGCTGACCGCGGCGAATAGGCCAGTTAGGCATCGAGATCCTCTCCTTGGCTGACATAGATAAACCGCTCAGTGATTTCGGCTTCGCACTGAGCATCCACGTGCCTCAGTGACCGCAATGTGGGCCACGCCATCTGGCGCTGGGCCGCGCTTATATAACTTCCTGCGGTGTATAGCAAGGGTTGGGAAGCATTGTCTCGCGGTTCCCAGTCGGTTCGTTGCCATCGTTGCCATTCTTCCAGCCGCTTCTGAAACACGTTTTGAGCTTGCGCTATAGCTTCAGGTTGCGCGACGGCAACGCGAGCTTTCAACGTGTTGAAGAACTGGTCGAGTAACTGTGCGGGACAAGGATAGGGACTTCTTCCTACTTTCTTGTCACCGTGCTGACGTACATAGCCAACCATGAGTGCATGGAGTCCCCGTTCCAGTGCTGGTGTCGAAAATGGTGTTACACTGGAAGGCTCAACGTAAGAATAAAGTCGCTGGTGGTAACTACGAAAGTGCTCGTAATGCGAGCGATCCCGAGGCTTCGATGCATTGTAGAGTGTCACCACGAGTGCGGGTCTTTCCGTCCACCGGCGGCCTACGCGTCCGGTTACCTGGATATATTGCGAAGTGGTTTTAGGCTGGCCTGCTACCACCATTAGGGAAAGGCGGTCGATGTCTACCCCAACCTCAATTATGTTTGAGGCAAGGCAAACATCAACGACTCCCTTAACACCGTAGGGAGTTTCCAGTGACGTAATAGCTCCGCTAATTTCTCCGCTCCTCAAACGGCTCGTTAACTCTAAGATGTTGCTAACCCGGCGAATCTCACTCCAACGGATTCCAAGACGATTACCTATCGCTTTTAAGTGATCGGGTATGTCCGACTGTAGCAGAGAAATGGTAGTGCCCAATTCTCTCAGGCTGTTAAAAAACGCCAATACCGTCCACCATGCATCGCGTTGCTCTTCGGGAAGTTGGTTTGCCGCTTCCAATAGCCCAGCGATTGTCCACACTTCTAGCGACTGCATGGATCTGAGGGCGGGAGCATACACACCGACGTACAATGTTCCAGGGGCGCGTTGACCATTGGGCAACGTGGCGTGCTGGCTGAAGAAGGAATCCGATATATCGAGCCCTGGAGGAGGAAACACCCGCGCCTTGGGCCTAGCGTAAAGGCGCCGGATTTGCTCTTTATATCGCCGCGTGGTTGCTGTCGCGCAAACAATCTTAGGCACTACCACCCCTTGCTTCGTCGGTTCTTTGCACAAGTCGGAAATCAGAGTCTCGTACAGGCCGACAAGTGACCCTAGAGGACCACTCATGAGGTGCAACTCGTCTTGAATTATCAAAGAGGGAGGAGGGGCCGCACGCGAGCCATCATCTTTTAGTCCGAAAAGAGCACGAGCCTCGGGCTTCCATGCTAACATCGCGAATTTATCGACTGTGGCTACGACAAGTGTGGGTCGGCGTTCGTAAATGTCCTCATCAATCGTAACAACCGGCAACTCCGCGTGGAAAGGGCACAAAGGGTCGGGACAGTGGGGGATCACAGTGTCACGCGAGCGAACGAAGCCAATCACTGGCTGAGTGGTCTTTCCCTTTTCGACAACCCGCCCCATTTGTGCTCCACACCACGGGCATCGGTCGAGCAGGAACGGATTTTGGTCGCCTCCTTTTTTTGATAGGTTTCGATAGGCTTCGACGGCATCCTTCCTTGTGTTGGGGGTTGTCTCCCCTCCCAGCCAGATCCCAACCTGAAACGGGGTGCTACCTAATTCCTCATGCTGCCGTCTCAAGAATTCCATAGCGCATATCAGACGGGCAGCTCGCAAGAATTGCTGCGCCGTTAAGAGGCGGAGCGAATATCTCATAAGTGCCGTGACTCCAGTCGCGGAGGAGTTCCGTATGCGCTGCAGAAATGCCCCGAATGCTATTAATGCGAGGTATGCTTCGGTCTTTCCACCTCCCGTGGGAAACCAGAGCAAGTCTACTGTTTCCCGATTGGGATCTGACGGCTCGCCAACTGACTGTATGGTGGCTAAGAGAAAGCCGATCTGAAACGGACGCCAAGCAAAATTAGAATTAAACGGGGCAGTTAACGGGGGCTGGTACTGGCCGGTTATTCTAAGGCCGTTGTTTTGATAAGAGGCTCTGCGCATAAGGCGCGGGCGTGTGGCTTGCAAGGATATGGCCTGATTCATGAGCACGAAGGCCTTCCGCGCCTGCGGATTTTCGCGGAGGTATTGAATTCCATTCTTCATTCGCTCCCACGCTTCATCAGCTTCTGATAAATTCCTAGTAGCAATGTCGCGGTAGTCCTCCGCAAGCGATGTGATGCGAGACCCTTGAACTTGTATCCAGCTTTTGTACAATGCGGTGAGTTCGTCGAGAGCGGCGAATCCTTTTGAAGCGAGCGTATCCTCGTCGGTTAAAATTCCAATCGGTATTTCCAAGGATGTGCCGTCTGCCCGGCGAACATCTGCGGTGATGCTGGGAACCTCGATGGACGGCATAGGCTCTCCGTACACCGTGGTGGTGCGGTGGTTTTGGGGGTCTTCCCAGTTCGCAGCGCACCCGTGACCTACCGCAAACGTCTGGGCGTTGGAATACAACAGGCCTAGCGAGCGCAGTTCGTCATCATCGACCGGTCCTAGCCTATGCAGTTCAGGATAAGGAAGTATCATGCCATCTGGCCCACGCGCGACCGATATTTGTAGGTGACATTGGAATAAGGCCCTTTCATCCACAGCCTCATCACCGTTGCTTTCGTTTACTATCGCAACGGTGACGAGCCAAGGGCACCCTTCTATTCTCTCATATCGGCGCGCGTGAGTGACCACCTTAATGTCAAGACCTTCAGTTCCTTCCTCGGTACGGGAGGTGGGTTGCATCTGCACCGCACGCGAACTTATGGCCGTGTGGATTGTTGTTAGGCAAACGGGGCTTCTCACCCACCATGTCCACGCTCGCGTCCCGACCCTTACGGGCAATCTGTGATATCGCCCCGCAGTAAATGTAATCTTCATCTCAGCTCCGTCAGGAAATTCTGTCAAAAAGCTAACGCCCATGGCACTTGGGCGGTAAGACCCAGTGAAACTGAGCTCAAAGTCATCGTCGGTCGACCCCCCGTCTAAGCTCTCGCCTCCATCTGCTTGCGTGCCGACTGTGCCAGAGGAATCGCCGTATACATCATCAGAGTCTTCCAATGGCGCTTGATCTGGTTGAATACAGTCCTCCATTTGGCCCGTGGGGTACAAAACCCCTAACCCATACTGCTGAGTTGGGGTATTTCTAGTTAAAATTTCTTGACCCGTTGCAGCGTCCCTCCAGGGCCCCCGTGCCTCCTCTTCGGTTGCGAATATGATCGGCTGGGAGCAATCGAGGTCGCGGCCTCCGCAATTGGGCCCCAAAAGTTCGCTCCGAAGAAATTTCAGTAATCCATTCCGTGCCGTGAGGTTTTGTTCTAACATAGAGTTCCAACTAGCTCCTCTCGTTCAAATAAACTGATTCTCCTTGCGTAATCGTCCTAGCTCGGAAATGGGCACGTAGTAAGTCTTTGGCGCAATGGCCTCAACCACAAATGCCCCATGATTGCCCCAGCCCGTTTCAGGCATGACTAACTCAAGGTACCCTTGCTCCCATAAGGTTGTGAGATCAGAATGTTGTAGGCTTTCGAGCAAAATGCGTCTAAGCTCTAAGCCCGCTCTTCTGTGAGCAAGATATAGCCTGCGCGCGTTCTTCCAAAAAGATTTGGGGTCACCAGGAAGGCCGACCAGCCGAGCCACAGCTTCGAAGTCTCGATACTTGCGAGGGCTAATGCTCTGCTCCATAGCCCAGTACCTTACGGTGTGTTCGTTGGCTCCTTTGCCGCCCAGCTCACGGAGGCGAGCTGCGGTGTCTGCGGCCCCCTGATTAGTCAACCAGACGCGCAGGGGGGCTTTCCATTGCGCCTGCAACGCTTGCATCTCCTCGTATTGATCAGCGCCTAGCAACTGTCTAGCGAACGCCTCAACATGATCTCCCGAATCAGATATGCGGAGAACGATTGCAATGCCTGGATGTAGGGCACTGATCGCGATTCGGTGAAGAGTCGCTTGGGGAGGGCTTGCGTCGGTGCCTATAGCCATAGCTGTGCCATCCTGTGCCAAAAATACTGTCGACCCATCACCTAACTCTATTAAGCGCGCAGGCACAACGTCTATTTTCTCTCGGCTACTCGATTCAAAATCCTCCTGCCGCACGAGCTTGTTCCAAGGCCAATCGAAGTCATCGGTCGCCTGAAAAGTGGCAGTCAACACTATCGTGGAGGGCTCATGCTCACGGTCAAACCAAGGAGCAGGCAGTTGAGCTGGTAGCCATTCGTGTACCACCAACTGCAGATTGCGGATCCGTGGAGATCGGAAGATATACTGGGGAAACCACTGGGGGCTGCCGATTGCAACGGCACGGTCATATACATTAGACTTTCTCAATGCATAAGGGTGTAGTACCCGCACGTGAGTTTCTAAAACATCGTATGCCAGCGGCTCAAAGATGTGGGCAAGGCGTGGTTTTGGCAACAGAAGAATGGGGCTTTCGCTATCCATGTCTTGAACAAGGCCTTTCGTTGCACGGAGCAGGGGGGACTCGTCCCGGTGCCTTAATCTGTCTAGTCGCTGGATTAGGTCTTCGCAGGTTAATTGCAGGGCGGGATAAAATCGGGGGACCTGAATGAGGCGCCGAAGCGTATCCTCATAGTCATGCGGCGTTAGGAGCCGCTCGTTGGCCGACGGGATCGGCAAAACCGCTAACAGAAACCGGTAATAGCGGAGAGTACTGACTACGGAAGCGAGTATACCTCCCTTATCATCACCGACTTGAGAGGATAGATGAGAAATTATGTGCCAGAAGCGTTTCAACTCATCATCCACGACGCGGTGAGTGTAAACCTCAAAATGTTCATAGCACTCATAAAGATGAGAGCATTCATTCATAGTTATCAAGTTCATGGTTGTCACGCCTTCCGAGTCAAAAACGTGGTTGGTTTAATTTTCGAAACGGTGGGCAGCTGGACCGCAGGATTCGGGATTGCTTGTTGAGCGTATTCCGCTTGTAGCCCTCGTAAGGCATCTTCAAATAGCGGCTCGCTTGGATCCAGTACGACGATGCTGCGGGTTGGCCGTACAGTCCAGTACGAGTCAATGAAGGCGCGGGCCCCATTAAAGAGAACTACGTCCGGCGGAGCTTTGCTTTCAGTAAGCCGACTGCACAGCTCTGTGCGGTAGGGCTGAAAAGTTCCCTTTTGAATTCGGACTATGTCGTCCAGCGTTCCTTCAACATCCTGATCTGGTACTCTTAGCCTTAACAGTGCTTCGTGGCGCACTATATCTGAATGCCCCACAACTACACAGTTTCGTACGGTCACATGTTGAAGTTTTTCCGCCGCTTCGTGGCCGAGAAGCTGGGCAACAAACCGCTCATTGCCCACTACTTCGCGTCCTTTTTGGTGGCTGGGAAGGTTGGGCACCGGTGAGGTGGTAAGCGGCCTGACCAAATAGGCCCTGGATTCAGAGATTAGCTCCTCAAGATTCCCGCCGGCCTCTCCTTGAAGCCGCAGGCGCAAGCGCCTCTCGCCCTCAATCTCAGTCGTACCCATGAGTGCACCTTTTAGGACGCGCTTTCTTCGGCTATACGTAGCAGGCGTACCACAGGGCAGCGAAGACAAGTAGTTAAAGTAACTTGAAGGATCATCCGTTTCTTTTTTGACAAGTGCTACGACAATGCCAACGGCGAGCCAGAGAGCAGCGTAATTAAGAATGGGGAGAACTAGCACCGTCGTAAGTCTGGAAGACGGGGGGATGACACACGTCGCAGCGTTCTGCCCGACGGCAGCCAGCTGACGGCACCAAGAAGGAATAGGGTACCATTGTCCTGCCTCATGAAAAGCCAATGGGGAGTCAGAGATTGCCCAATCGTTTTTATGGATCCCGACGAGGCTGCCCACTGGATACCACACCTACCGTCCACAGCATAACAGGGGAAGAGTGCAAAAATAATTGTAGTAAGTTATTTCTCGAGTGTCAAACTATGCAATTTCTGAGCCATCCCCAGTTTTGGGGCAGTGCCCGGGGAACGCAAAAAGGAAATCCCCTCGCTGACCGCGAAAGATTAGGTCGTCACACCATCATGCGGAAAGCGAGGGGTATCTCCATGGCGAGTGTACCACAATGGGAGGCGTGGTGGATGACCCAGATGGGCTCGTTGCGCCGATCGCAGGCAAAAACGTTGGTAGCCTGTATGGCGGGGTTGATCCGCGATGGGCACCTGGGCGTCGCCGCCATCGGGCGCGCCATGCCGGGGCCGGTCGCCCCGAAACACCGGATTAAACGGGTGGACCGGTTTTTGAGCGACGCCCGGCTGGACCGGGATGCAGCCCGTGCCGATCGCATCCGGCTCGTCGTCATGGGCCGGAAGGTGGTGCGGGTCATTATCGATGGGACGGATGTGCATGATGGCCATCAGACCCTGGTGGCGGCGATCGTCACGGGGCATCGCCGGGCCCTGCCGGTCGCGGCGGAGACGGTGGCGAAGGCAGACCTGACCTTGCGGCAAAACGCGATCGAACTCGCGTTCCTACAGCGCGTGCGGCGGCTCTTTCCCCCCGGCTGTCAGCCCATCCTGCTGGCGGACCGCGGCTTTTGTCGGGTCGCGTGCCTCGCGGCCGCCGAGGCCCTCGGATGGCGGTACGTCATTCGGCTGACCGGTGACCGGTGGGTGGACACGCCCGATTACACCGGGATCCTCCACGACCTGCCGGCCCGCCGGGTCCGCTGGGGGGATTGGCGCCGGGCCGCCATCACGAAAGCCCGGTTCGTGACCCGGTTGATCGCCACTTGGGCGGAGGGGCAGCAAGCACCGGGGTTTCTCGTCACCAATCTCCAATACGTCTCCACCGACCAAGTCATCCGCGAATATGCCCGCCGGTTTCAGATCGAAGAATGCTTCAAGGATAGCAAAAACAGCCACCGGGGCGGGTTGCGACTGCGGGGGGTACACGTTACCCGCGCCGATCGGTGGAACCGCCTGTGGGTGATTTGGATGTGGGCCTATGCCTGGCTGTCGTGGGTGGAGCGCTGGGCGGAGGACACGGGCTGGGCACGCCGCCTGCGCGCCAACACCGTCCAGCACCGCACCCATGCCTGTTGGAAGGTAGGCTGGTACGCGTGGCGTGAACTGCATCCGTCGCTGGACGCCCTGTTACCGTGGCAGCCACGGCTGCTACTGCTCACGCTGGAGTCCCTTCGCGGGTAGTGAATTACGTAGTTAAAGTGGGGATCAGTCAGACCATGTCATGGTTGCTCAAACCTCCCTTGCAGCTCAGAGGAGATTTCAGAAGTGAACCTCAAGTCGACATTTCGATCTTCGGGGTGTCGCGACTTACGGCAACACCCAAGGAACTGGGCTATGTTGCCAAAGCCACCTCTCAGCGATCTGCTTGACGCTATCTTCGTGGTGTAGATATCCTGAATCATCGAGACAACGGATCACGAAATCGATGGCAATATCGAGTAGAGGCTCCTTTGCGCGCCGTAATGGGCCGTAATGCTGCGCTAGCCGGTAGCCATTTAGATGAACGGGTACCGTTTTTTCCGCCGAAAATAGTCCTTCGGGAGTGATACCGTCTTCCGGCCAGTTACTCAACGAGAGTTGGATATCGGAGCAGTAAAAACCAGGGAAAATGCGCTGGAGAGTGTCATCCTCACAAATGGACGAAAGCATGCTAGCTAAGCGGTGTGTCACCCACTGCAAAGGAATTGGACTTAATTGGCCTCGTGCCTCGAAGGCCACCACTCCTTGGCTGTTAAAGCGCAGCCAAACGTGCGGCGTAGAGAACCGTTCCCGTACTCCATCGATGGCATCCCTCGCTTCGAAAAGACCGTATGCGGACCGCCACTGGTAAGAGGAGACTGTTCCAGAAATAGGTGCCGCGGTTCTGATCGGGAACCGCCGGAGCACGAACTCCTTTAGTTGCGTCTTGACCTGGCTGTCGAAGACGGGGGGAACGTCGGAGAAGCGCGCCACCACTGTGAGCCAGTAACCATCCGCGTTGGCCATGGCAGCATTACTGGCCCATTGCAGATATGTGGATGCCCTCGGATCGCGAGTGTATTCGTCTGCACTGAAAAGACGACGCAGCGATTCCAGGTCGGCTGGGTGGTTTTGATCGCCTACGCGGTACAGCACCCCTTTCTGATAGTGCCACAATGGCCTAGGGGCTGATTCGGCATCTACCCAAATCGCTAGAATACATCGCGAGGGATCGTGGGGAAGTGGGATTGTACGAGATTTAGGCCGATATGTAGGCCGAATATCTTGATAGCATCGGTTGCTCAGACGCTCTTCGGCGCTCGCGGTGGGAATGCCTGGGGGTGGCCATAGGGGTTGTTTGCTGCTGGTTTTACTTCGATCTTCATCCACTCCGATTAAGATGATGCCCCCATCATGATTGGCCATCCCCACAATGGACTCGGTGACTGACTGGGAAAAGTCCCGTTTGAAATCGAGGCGCTCCGATTCAGACGGCGGCGAAGGATCCGTTAGCCACGTTTCAAGGTCTGGGAAGCTCACTGAATCGAAGTTTTCGAATAAGGCCGCCACATTATCACCACCTTAGCCAGCGGGTGTTGGGATTTCACGAGTTCCACCCATAGGGTTTGAACCGCTGATTCGGACCCCATCCAGGACCATCCGCCGCATAAATTGTACAATCTAAAGCGCTGTCCGCAACAAAAAGCCTAACGCCGCGATATTCTACCGGTTTTGCAACAGGCGTACCCCTGCTGCGGCGTGTTCGACGGTATCAGACTGACATCGGTTGTAAAGCTAAAGAGTTGGTCTGCTGGCCGATGCTAGGTCGTCATTTCATCCGTTCCAGGGAATCAGCGAGTGGAGTAGCGTGAATGTCACCCGCGTGAGACAAGAAAAATAACAAACGCAAATAGACCAGCCACTAACAAAGGCGCAACGACATTTTGGGTGCGCTGACTAGCGCACAATGCCTGTATAGCATCGGTCAAAATTCTCAAGGCTTCGGATGCCATTGGGTCCGAGCCTGACAGCACATCTAGGCCGACTTCAGTAGCCAAATCGAAGTCGGGATGGTTGACGGTTGCACAGATTCGACCCGACAACGCAGCGTTGTCGCGACGCAGTTCTGCTATCAATCCGTCTCTCCCTTGGGCTTTAATGTAAGTCGAGATGGCTTGCGATGTTGTTAGCGGCGATTCATGTGTGACTGAAACCCATCCCGCCCACTGGTTGCGCTTTCGAAGCCAATATTGGTGGCTAGCTTGTAGATCTCCTGGGACCATGAGGCATTCCTCCTCGACGCGCCGTCTGAGACATCATCCAATGCCTAGAACTACTGTATTTTGGGTTATATGGAGTTGTCAACCACAACAATTCGTGGTACCCCAACAACGGTTCGGGGGCTGGGTTCCGAGACGCTGGTTGGCGCATGTGCATATGCCTCGGGGGTTACCCGAGGCTCCGGTCACTTGATATGCACTAAATGGGGGGTTGCGAAGGCATTTAGGGTTGGTAGCATGGGGGATGCCCAGGCAGAGGAGGGCGGGTAGAGGTTCCGGCGAGGCGGGAACTCCCGAAACCTTAGAAAACTTTCCGTAGCATCTCGTCAGTTAGTACCCCGCCATCCGCTCCGCCCGGACGAGCCACGGCCCGAGGAACCCCCGCACCTCGCACCAGTCCTCGGGGGCGGCGAGGGTGGTGCCCCACACCTCGAGCCGCGTGAGGGTGGCCGCCGTCTCGGGATCCCAGCCGGGGCCCAGCGGCGGCGGGCATGCGGCGGTGCGCTGGGCGGCGGGGCCCTCCTCATACGAGTACAGCGCCACCTGCTGGGACTCGTCCTGGAGGGCGGCCTCGCGGTCGGCGGCGGCCTCTGTATTTGGTCAAATAGAAAGGGACAGTTTGGTCACCGGAATTCCCCGGTTTGGTCAGAAGAAATTCCCCAAATTGGTCAAAACGGGTTGCACGGTTCCTCACCCTCTCGGATGGTGAAAAGGGGCCCAGATCCCCCCGAGAGGAGGCTATTTCGACTAAGGATGATTACGATGGCTACCATCGACGATATCAAACGGTTGCAAGCCCAGGGATGGTCCGTGTCCGCCATTGCGGCTACCCTGCACCTGGATCGCAAAACCGTCCG
>JAIMAE010000159.1 GCA_023512105.1 Bacillota bacterium
GCGCGTTAGAAGCAGCGTTGGCCCAGGCTCGGCTGGCGTACAGCCATATCCTCGTGCTCGCCACCCAGATGGCGGTGGGACCCCAACCTCCGGCGGCGGGCCCGGATTTGACGGTCTATGACCGGTTCTTGCCGCAAGGGGGGGGCCTCCAATGAGTCGCCGGCCTACCAAACCCCGCCCGGTGCCGGACCGCGCCCGCCTCGCCGAGCTCCTACGCCGGTTGGTGCTCAGTCAAACCGCCCTGACGTACTGCGAGACCGCCACCGCTAGCGAGGTGCGCTTTCTCCAGACCGTCCTCGAAGCCGAGGTCGCCCACCGGGAGGCGGTCAAACGGACCCGCCTCATCACGCGGGCCGGGTTTCCCGCGTTGAAGACCCTCGAGGCCTTCGACCGCCGGGCCGTCCAGCTCCCGGCTTCCTTAACTTGGGTCGATCTCGAAACCGGCACGTATTTGACCGCCCATCGCAACCTGGTGTGCTACGGCCCGGTCGGAACCGGCAATTATGTGGAGCCGTAGGTTATGGTAAGAACGGCCACCCGCACGATGAGTCTGGCGGATGGCCGTTACGAACCCTCTACATAACCAGCGTACGCGTCCCGCCTACCTCCCCAATTGTGCCAACCACTGCATGAGATCGGCATCCTCGGTCCAGGACATCGGCGCGATGTCGACCCGCGGAATCGTGGCCGACTCCAGCGCCCGCCGCTTCATTTCCGCATCCGCCCGGGCATAAATCTCTGTCGTCGACACATTGCTGTGTCCGAGAAAATCGCGAATGTAGATGAGGTTGACCCCAGCCTGCAACAAGTGCATCGCCTTCGAGTGGCGGAGCAGGTGTGGACTGACGGTCTCCGGGATTTCCCCAGGCACTTGTGCCCGGGCCTGAGCGGCGTACTTCTGCAGAATATAGGTGACCCCCCACCGGGTAAGGGCTCGTCGTGGCTGACTGAAAAATAGCGGTTCGTCCTGGCAGTCCGGTCGATCCAAACGCCGCTCAGCCATATACGCTGCGACTAATGTGGCCGTGGCGGCCATTAAGGGAACGACCCGCCGCTTGTTGCCTTTTCCGGTCAACGTTAGCACCGCGGGGGCCGTCAGGCGAAGATCCCGGACCCGAATATCCACGAGTTCCTGCACACGCGCTCCCGTATCGTAGAGGAGCGCCAGCAGGGTTCGGTCACGCCGCCCGCGTGCCGTGTGGCCATCCGGTTGGGCCAACAAGGCCTGCATCGCGTCCGGCGTGAGATAAGTGACGGTCGGCTGCCTAGTTTTCTTCCAAGCAATCCCTAAGATGCGCTGTATCTGCTCCAAGGATTCCGGGGCCTCATACGCGACCCAACGAAAGAAGGTCCGCAAAGCCGCGAGGCGTTGATTGCGCGTCGCGACGCCACAGTGTCGCGTGGTTTCCAACCAATCGAGAAAGGCCTCCAGGCAGGCCCGATCCATCTGCGCGAGCGTGAGGTGTTCCGGCACCCAGCCACGCTCCTCGCGGCCAAACTGGAGCAGGAGTTTGAACGTATCCCGATAGGATTGAATGGTGCGCTGGCTGAGGTTGCGATGGGCCGGTAAATACTGCCCCAAAAAGCGCGTCAGTAACCGGGCAAAGTCGGTGGGCGTACTCATTCTTCGGCACCTCCTGCGGGAATGATAGCCCCGAAGCGCTGTTCGACCGTTCGGACGACGGTAGGATAGAGGTCGGCCGTGAGGCGTAGATAGCCTTGTGTGCTCTTCAGCCCCACATGGCCCATATAGGTAGAGAGATAGGGTAAGGCGACCGTCAGATCGACGCCGTCCAGCACCCATTGCCGGAGGCAATGAACCGCGAAGGTGTGGCGGAGGTCGTGTAGCCGCGGACCGTGTCCGCGACCTTGATGAGAGATCCCGGCCTGCCAGAGAAACCGCCGAAAGTAGCGGTACACGGTACTGACGGCATAGGGCTCCCCGTGGGGGTTCGGAAATAACGGCCCGCCGAGCGGCCTCAACCATACCAGGGCGTCGAGATACCGAGTCACCCGGGCGGCCAGCATCGGGTGCAGGGGAATCCGCCGCTCCTTGTCCAGCTTGGCCGTGCGCACATGCAACGTCCCCACTAGGGGATCGAAATCGCTTTGCCGCAGGGCCAGCGCTTCTGCCACCCGGAGTCCGGCCCCGTAGAGCACGCGAAACAAGACCGGCAATACGCGACTCCGATACGGCGAATTGACGTCCGTCTCACAGGCGTCAACAGCCCGCCACAAGGCAGCGAGCTCCGCAAACGAGAAGATGTAGGGCTGGTAAGCCGGCACCGGGGCGCCGGTCCTGTGCGAGGGATACACCCAGGCTAGGTACCCCCGGCGTTGCATATACTGCCCTAACACCCGCATCCGCGAAATCCGGCCTTGGCGATTCGCCTCTGTTTCATGGGGTTGTTTGGCGGTCCAGGCATCGACCAGCTCACGCGGCAGCGTGAGGGATCGATGTCCAACGGCGGCACAGAATTGATCAAAGCGGGCATACGCTTCAGCCTCTTTAATATAGTGATAGCCCACGCCCCGTTTCTCCGCGATAAGGTCCGCCAAGATCGGCGCCAAGACGCTGGTGAGGGGTCGGTCCTTAGTGATCCGCATAGTCAAACACCGCCTCCGGATTCAGGGCACAGCGGGTCAAGCCGGCCTGATCGATGGCCAAGTACACCTGGGTCGATTGGGTGCTGAGATGGCCGAGAATTTCCGCGATAACAGGAAGGGGGGTGTCGTGCTCGAGCAACGTGCTGGCGAGCGAATGCCGGAGCGCGTGCAGACCGTGATGCCCGGGGGGCGGGGTGAGGCCCGCCTGCCGGGCATATTTGGTGATCACCGTGTGGAGATTGGCGTACCGTCCGAAGGGTTCAAAGGGCGCCTGATGCCGCACGAAAATCTCTGGACTCGTGGTCGCAGGTCGACCGTGCCTGAGGTAATCGATCAGCGCCCATCCGACATCCTCCAATAAGGGGTATTCGATGGGGCGTCCCGTTTTCTGCTGGACCCATTGGATCGTCTTACGGTCCCAGTGCAGAGCAGATAAGGTCAATGCCTTGATGTCCCCCACCCGCATGCCGAGGCGAGCCGCCAAGAGCAAAATCGCGTAATCCCGTTTGCCGGTTGGGTTCCCCCGGTCGACGACCTCCAGTAACCGCTGCACGGCATCGGCGGGCCAGACGCTCGGTAAGCGATCATACCGCCCCGCGCGGACGCGCGGGACCGCTGCACTCAAGTCCTCGGCGTGAAACCCGGCCTCGTGAAGAAACCGGAGAAACGTACGTAAACTGGTGAGAATCGCCAACACCGTCTTCGGGTGGTAATCCACTAACGTCGCGACATACCGGGATAGATGCGTAGCATTCAACTGCGCCGGTAGGATGGATTGCATCGCGAGATATCCGACAAAGTGCCGAATGCGTGCCTGGCGGGTGCGCTCGCCTTGGAGGGAATACCCGCGGCGCTGACACTCCGTTTGAAACGCCGTAAGGATGTCGCGAAAGGACTCGGAGACGTCGCCGGCTGGCTGATACGAATGCCGCCGCACAATCGTGCCGTGGAGCTGCATATCACTTAAGACGGCCAGAAATCGCAGTTGCCATCGATACTTACGTGGGATCGGCTGCGGCCCCTCTGGCCAGGCAAACCCATTCCGCGCGGCGAAGAACTGCCGACCAAACGCGTCGGAGTAGTACCCCACGCCTTCCGCTTCGGCATAGCGTAGCAGCCGATGGTAATACCGGCGGTAGGACACGATGGATTGGGGCGCATAGTGTAGGCGTTGCAATTCAGCCAATACGCGGTCGATCAATGGGGCAATCGGGATGGCTTCCGCCATGAAAACGCCTCCTTAGAAGATAAATGAGCCGAACGGCTCGACTCCAGTGTGACCGGTTATGGGGAGGGATTCACGCACGAAGCCTGAATTGGTCGGTAGGAAAGCTGATGACTTCACATAACTTGGAGCACTACATAATTCCCCACCCCGGGGGGACCGAGGAACAGGACGTTGGAGGCCTCCGTCACGAACGTCAGGGTCGCCAGTTCTCGAATCTGGCGTTCGTCGATGGACGGCTGGAAGCTAAAATCAAACTGCTCCAGCGTCCGCACAAAGGGGAGATGGGCGAGCCGGGTCCGGGTGCGCAGGTACCGTTCCCGCCGGGCGGCGACCTCCACGCCCAACAGGTCTGCCAAGAATTCGGCGTAGGTCGGTTGGTGATGGGCCGCCGCCTCTAGCTGGTTGTCCAAGGCGGCAGCAGCTTGCGCACACCCCAACTGTTCGAGATAGTGCCGGGCTTGTTCGACGGCCATCATGCGGACGGCACCTCCAGCAAGGCGTCATACGCGGCCAGCGGCCGCTGGGCCACTTCCACGGTCGGGATCTGGACGGCGTGGGGGGTCGGCGCGGGGCGGGCATCCCCCGCTTCCAAGCCCTCCCACTGCCGCGGGTGGGTGAACCGTTGGCCCGGCCGCAGCGCGCGAGGGTGCACCGCAAGGCGCTGGTCCCCCGCCCAGATCTCCACCCGGTCATCCTGGGCCCAGACCTCGACCGTCTGACCGGGTTTCCAGGGCCAGGGCAACCCATACCACGCCCGTTCCCACTGTACATAGCCATCCCGCCCAATCTTCCGCGGTTCGCGAAGAAACACGACCCGGCGTTCGACCGGCGGGAGGTCCTGGAGGTGCGCCCGTTCTTGCGCCAACCGGTCGCAGGGGCGTTCGTGGGTCGTGCCATGGATGCGCACCTGGGCTTCACTGGCAACCCAGGCCTGGGCCTGGCGATTCAGGTCGGCCAGGTCCGTGAACCGCGCACTCGGCCAGAAGTTCCGTTTGACGTACTTCACGCCGCTCTCCACCCGCCCTTTGGTCTGCGCGCGGTAGGGGTGGCAGAGTTGGATGGTAAAGCCCATCCGGAGGGCAAAGTCGAGAAACCGGGCATTCCAGACCGGCTCGCCCTCCGCGGGGCGGTCCAGCACCACGATCTTGGCGTTGTCGTACAGGCAACGCCGCGGGATTCCTCCGAAGGCCTCGAAGGCATGCAGATGGCACCGGATGAAGGTAGCCACATCGGCTCGCGGCACAAACTCCACATACAGGGCCCGCGACCAGCTCAATACCATGACGAACACCCACAGCCGAGCGGTACGACCGGTCGGGGTCGTGTAGAGGACTTCGCCCCAATCCACTTGCGCCTGCTCTCCGGGCGCGGTCTCAAAGCGGCGCGTAGCCGCCGGGACGCGGCGCCGACGATGGGGGTGGACAAAGGCGCGGAGGAGCGAGACGCTACCGGTATAGCCGCGGGCCCGCAGCTCGCGCACCAAGACCATGCCATGGTCGACGCCTTCGTTCAGTCGCTGTAGGATATACTCTTTGTAGGGATCGAGCTTCGAGGGTCGCCGGGGCCGGCGGGTTGGCTGCGGCACCCCCGGCGCTCGGAGATACTTCCGGACGGTGTTCCGGGCGATCCCGAGTTCGCGGGCCATGGCCCGGATCGAGTGGCCTGCCCCGTGGAGTTCATAGAGCGTTTTCACAATCCCACCTCTCAGCATGGATTCGACCTCCTGCGATACTAGGCATGCTTTCGCAGGAGGAATTCGCGGGGGGTGGGTCAATTTCTTTCTGGTGATCCTGGGTCAATATAACACTGGCGCTGACACAAGCGGCTGCGCCGCCTCATGCAGGGCCGGGGGCGCTGGGACTTGGTGCGCCGTCGCATCCTCCATGGCCTACGAC
>JAIMAE010000160.1 GCA_023512105.1 Bacillota bacterium
GGCGGCAGTATGCACATCGCCGCTCCTCACTTGGGGGTTCCCACCACCTCGGCCTTGGTCGCGGGCAATGCCCCGATCGCGGTGGGGGCGGCATGGGCGTTGAAACAGCGCGGCCAAGGCGGGATCGCGGTGGCGTTCTTTGGCGATGGGACCTTGGAAGAGGGGGCCATCTTTGAAGCCTTCCGGTTGGCCGCCCTGTGGGCGGTTCCACTGTTGTTTGTCTGCGAGAACAACGGCTGGCAGCGGGGCACCGACCCGCCCGGCCTGGGCCGATTCGCCGAACCGTTTGGGATACCCGGGGTCCGCCTGGACGGGGACCGCCCTGCTCCCTTATTTACCAGCGTGGCCAGCGTGGTCGGCACGGTCAGGCAACGCCAGGGGCCCCACTTCCTCGAGGTGCGGACTGAACCCTGGCCAGGTCAAGGCGACCTCAAGCATGCTCCGACCGCGACCCCTTTGGCCGAGGCGCTGCGCGGAGAGTCCGACCAACTGGAGGTGGGAGGGTGGCGCGACCCGTTGCTCCAGTACGGGACCGAACTGGTGCGCCAGGGCCGGGCGTCCGCCTTGGATCTGCTGGAGGTGGCCGACGCGGTGAGTCGCGAGGTCAGCGCGGCGGTGGCTCGTGCCCAAGCCGCGGCGACCCCAGACCCCTCGGAGGCCTTGGTCCACGTGTTGGTGGAGGGATGACCATGCGCTCCGGAACCTATCTTGAGGCGTTGTATCAAGCGGCTTTTGACGCGGCCTTGGCCGATGGGCGGGTGGTGTTTCTGGGGGCGGACCTGGGCGGACCGGGGGCGGCGGCGCTCCCGATTCGAGCCGAGTTGGAGGAGCGGTTTTTCTCCCGCATCCTTCCCACCCCGATTTCCGAGATGGCCCTGGCCGGGGCGGGCATCGGGATGGCGCTGGCGGGGCTCCGGCCGCTGGTCGACCTCTCTACCTCTGCCTTCATGTTTCAAGGGATCGCCCAAATCGTCAATGAATCGGCCAATGTCCATTACATGACCGGCGGGGCCTCGCGGGCCCCGGTGGTGTTTTACGGCCGCAACGGGATTCGCGGGGCCGGCGCCGCCCAGCACTCCCACTGCCTGCAGGAATTTTTGGCCTCCGTGCCCGGCCTGCAACTGCTGCTGCCGGCGACGGCCGCCGACGCCTACGCCATGTTGCGGTGGGCGTTGTTGGACAGTCCCAACCCAACGGTGTTGTTAAGCCACCCGCAGTTGTTTGCGCTGGTGGGGGCCTACGATATGGAGGACGCCCTTCCCGTCGGGCGAAGCCGGGTGGTGCGGCAAGGCGATGCCGCGGTGGTGGTGACCTCCTCGGTGATGGTGTTGCGCAGCCTTGCGGCGGCTGAGGAGGTGCGCCAGCTGACCGGCAAGGAGGTGGCGGTGGTAGACCTGCGTTCGCTCCGTCCGCTGGACTTAGAGCCGGCGATTGGGCTGGCCCGCGCCAGCGGAAGGGTGTTGGTGGTCGATGAGGGGCATGGCCGGTTTGGTGTGGCCGCGGAGGTCGCCCAGGCCATCACCGAGGCCGCGTTCGACCGGCTTCGGGCGCCGGTTGCCCGCCTGACCTCGGCGGACACCCCCATTCCCTTCAGTCCTCCCTTGGAGCAGGCGGTGATGGTCGACGCCGCCAAGATCACCAAGGCCCTCACCGAATTGCTGGCGCGGGGATAGGGGGGCGGGGGCGCCCCGTGGCCAGGGCGCCCCGGCTTCACGGGGATGAGCCGTAGCGGTCAAACTGGTTGGTCCAATCCACGCCTTCCTTCGGCTCCGGGGAGTTGGCTTTGAGGACTCCGAGTTGGTGCAAAAAGGCGCTGGCTTGCTGCCAACCGGCGGCGGTTTGCCGGCCGTCGGAAGAGAAGGCAATCAGCTGAAGGCTCTGTTCCAGCACCGCGGTGGGCACGGACGGGAACCACTGCTTCTCTAACGCCAGGGCTTGCTGGGGATGAGTCACCACAAAATGGTTGGCCCGGGCCAAGGCGGTCACCACCCGAGCCACTACGTCTGGATGGCTGCGGGCATAGCTGGTGGTCGTCCACACGATGTCATTGGTCATCTGCGACCACTGAGGAAAGGCTTTGGGGTAGTTCAAAAACAGCGTGCCGTCCCCTCGGGCCACCACCTCCAGCGAGGTCGGTGGCGATTGTTGGAACTCGTCAATTCGCCCGTGTGCCATGGCGGCGGCCGCTTCCGGCCCTGAGCCGAGTTGCACCACCTGGACGGCGTTGGGCGAGAGGTGGGCTTGGGCCAGCATCAGGCGAAACTCAGCCAGGTCGGTCGGCCCGATTTGGGCAAAGGTCGAGCCCCGCAGGGCGGCGATCCGCGCCGCGACCGAGGCGTTGGGCGGCACCGGATGGGCGCTTAGCCAACGTTTGGAGACGATCAGCTGTTGCGTCAACCCGCGGTCGATCAGTTCCACCGCCTCAATCGGGACGCCTTGTTGTCGCGCCAGCTCGAAGGGGATGACGTTGGCCATGGTGAACTGGGTCGACCCTCCGATCAAGGCGGCGTTGGCCTGGCTGCTGCCGTTGAAGGTGATGAGCTTGACCGCCAGTCCGGCGTCCTTAAAGTACCCTTCCGCTTCGGCGATGTTGGCGATGGTAAGGGTCAAGGTGTTCAGCGCCTTGCCGATCACCACCGGGGTCAGAGCGGTTGCGCTCTTCGCTGTCGAAGGGCTGGCCGGGCTGGGCGAAGGTGCCGTGGCGCTTTGGCCGCAGGCGGCAAGCAGCCCCACCGCAACTGCGCTCGCCGCCGCGCGTGCGGCTAGAGCGTTGGCAAATGCTGGCACAAAATCCCCTCCCCTGGGAAAGACACAATCGCGCCATGATCAAGACGAAACTAAAATCCATGGTAAATTGCGTCAATGGGAAAGGGCAAGGGGGATGGTCAAGAAAATCTTTCTCCAACGTTCCCGCTCCTCCCCGATTTTCTCGCTCCAGGCGAAGGGTGAGGCGACGCGGTGGAGACTTTTTCTCCGTAGGGGCAGGAGGGAGCATCGGCGGCGGGGAGGTGGGGCGGTGCGGCGAGCGAGGCCGGAAAGTGAGCTTGCGGCCAGAAAAAAGCCACGGCCGGGGTCGGCGGCCGTGGCCGGTTCAGAACCGTGAGCGAAGTGGGGGTTACTTGGGAGAGCGCGCGGCAAAGACCTCTGCTTGGACGGCCTGGGTATGTTCGCCGAGCCGTGGCGGGGGGGTGCGGGGGGTGGAGGGGGTGGCGGAGAGGCGCACCGGGGTGTTGAGCTGTTTGACCGGACCGACCTCGGGATGCTCCATGGAAAAGAGCAGACCGCGGGCCTGGACCTGGGGGTCGTGGAACACTTGAGAGATGGGATAGATGGGGCCTGCGGGCACCCCTTTGGCCCGCAGCTTATCCCAGGCGCTGGCCACCGTCTCTTGGGACAGACGCTCCCCGATCAACTGCAACAGCGCGGTTTTGTGGGCCACCCGGTCGGGATTGGTCCGGTAGTCTGGATGGTCGGCCAAGTGTTCGAGCCCGAGGGCCTGACAAAACGCCTGCCAGAGTCCGTCGTTGCCGACGGCGATGTTTAGGTAGCCATCGGCGCAGCGGAACGCCTGGTAGGGGACCAGGTTGGGGTGGGCACTGCCGTTCGGACGCGGGTCTTGTCCAGTGGCAAAGTAGTTCTGCGCCTGGAAGGTCTGGAAGGAAATCAGGCTGTCCAGCAGCGAGACGTCCACCCACTGTCCCTCTCCCGTGCGGTCGCGGTGGCGCAGGGCAACGAGGATTCCGACCAAGGCCCACATGGCGGCGGAGAGGTCGCCCACCGAAAACCCGGCCCGGGCCGGCTCGCCGTCCGGGGAGCCGGTGACCGACATCAGGCCGGACATCCCTTGGGCGATTTGGTCAAAACCCGGATCCAGGTGGCGGGGGCCGGTCTGGCCGAAGCCGGAGATGGAGCAGAGGATCAACCGGGGGTTCACCTGGTGGAGCCGCTCAAACGGCCATCCCAACTTCGCCAAGGTGCCGGGACGGAAGTTTTCCACCAGGACGTCTGCTCGGGCTACCAATCGTTCAAAGAAGGCTTGCCCCTGGGGGTCCTTGAGGTCGATTTGGACGCTTTCTTTGTTGCGGTTGATGGCGTAGAAATAGGCCGCGTCCTGGCCCAAAAAAGGCGGTCCCCACCTGCGGGTGGCGTCGCCTCCGGGGGGTTCGATTTTGATCACGCGGGCTCCGAAGTCTCCCAAGGTCATGGTCGCGAACGGGCCACTCAAGATGTGGGAGAGGTCCAAGACCAAAAGGTCTGACAAAGGTAGGGTGGTCACGCCGTTTCCTCCTTAAAGCTGCCGCACCGGAGCGTCGCGCCGGCGCCGTCTGGTTCCATTTTTCCCCAAGTGTCGCGGTTTGCGAAGCCCCTTGACTGAAAAGAGTCCGGCATCCTGGATACATAAAGAATATTCGACTATTGCTAAGCATAGCATGTTGGCCGGCGGCTGGCGAGAGCGTTTTCGCCTTCCTGGGGGCGCGACCTTCAAGGTCCTGGAAGAAAAACCTAGACTTGAATCCATCGCCCAGTCGCCGTATGGTAAAGGTGCGGATCCGGAATTCTGAAGGGCTAGATGTGGGCGAAGGAGTAAAGATGTCAGGACAAATACATCCGGTGGTCCAGGCGCTGAGGGAGCGGGCATTCGCCCAAGAGGTGGCGGTGGTGCTGAGCGACGGGGAGGACCCCCGGGCTCAGGCGGCCGCCAGCCAACTGGTCTCCCGGGGCCAAATCGTTCCGGTGTTGGTGGGCGACGAGCAGCGGATACGGGAGGGGTTGGCTGCCCAGGCGGTTGAACCGGCGCGGCGAGGCCGGATTGAGGTCTACGACCCCAAGCGCGATCCCCGACAGGCGGCCTTGCTGGCGGTGGCGACCTCCTGCGAGCGCCTGTGCCAAGCCGCCGAGGCCCAGGGGATGTCTCTGCCGGAGGTGGCCGAAAATCCGGTCGTCTGCGCCGCCCTGATGGTGCGAGCCGGATGGGTGGCGGGAATGGTCGGCGGTTCGGCGGTGCCCACGGCAGAAGTGATTCGCGCTGGGATCCGGGTGGTGGGATTGCATCCAGAACGCCCACTGGTCACCGGTACCTTCGCCATGCTCTTGCGCCAACCACTGGCGGCGGGCCAGACGGTGTTGATGTTTGCCGACGCCGCGGTCATTCCCCATCCCACCCCGGAGCAGCTAGGCCTGATCGCCCTGAACGCCGCAGCGATTGGGCGGAAGGTGGTGGGGCTGGAGCCCAAAGTCGCTCTGTTGTCCTTTTCCACCAAGGGCAGCGCGCAGGATCCGGCGGTGGAGCGGGTGCAAGCGGCCGTGAGCTGGCTTAAGTCCCATGCGCCCAGCTTGGCGGTCGATGGCGAACTGCAGGCAGACGCCGCCTTGGTGCCGGAGGTAGGGCGGTTGAAAGCGCCAGGCTCTTCGGTGGCCGGTTGGGCCAACGTCTTGGTGTTTCCCAATTTGGAATCCGCCAACATCGCCTACAAACTGGTGGAGCGTCTCGCCGGAGCGACGGCGCTCGGCGTCATCCTCTCAGGATTCGCAAAACCGGTTCACGATTTGTCGCGAGGTTGCTCGGCCGACGACATCGTCAACATGGCCGCGGTGACCGCTTTGCAGGCCACAGAGGGTTAAGCGGCTGCGGGTGGGGCCGCAGCGCAGCGCGAGGAGGGGGAAGCAGATGCCGAAGATGGCAGCGAGTGAAGCGGTGGCGGAGGTGTTGGTGCAAGAAGGGG
>JAIMAE010000161.1 GCA_023512105.1 Bacillota bacterium
GGCCACGACAGGGTGTTGTTGGTTTTGACAAACAACGTGGGAAATTGCTCGTTGGCGATGCGTTGGTTCCGTCCTTCGTCGATGTGCTCGCGGTAGTTCAGGCCGACGCAGAGAATCTTGTTAGGGTGCCAAATCGGACCGGCGAAAACCAGGCCGGCCTTTTCATCAAGGAATACAGGGCCCCGAAGGCTGCTCACCAAACGCCTGAGCTCCGCTGGGCCAACTCCTCTTGCCAGCAGCGCATCTACGCCGTTCAGCGCTCTGTCTCCAAGGCTGTCGGTAAGATTCAAAAGCCGCCCATCGTCCGTCTCGACGATCAGCTTGGGGGTATCCTGGATCCACCCCGTGGTAACCTTCATGGCTCGGCGTCCTCCTGTCTTAGTTGCCAGCGCGATCGCCGGCTGGTTCTAGCCGACTTCAGCCGGCACCTCTCGCACCGCCACCGGGCGTCCTGCTCGCATGGATTCGGCGGCCGCCAGCAATACGGCCAGATTCTCCAATGCCGCCTTCAAACCCACCTCGGGCCGTGCCAGGCCCCGTAGGGCGGCGGCAAACTCCTCGATTTCTTCCTGGAGGTAATCGCCTTTGGATAAGGGAACGGCCCGGGTGGCCAGGGATCGGCGGTAGCGCTCCCCGGTTTCCTTCACCAGTTCCGTGACCTCGAGCCGACTATGACGGTCGGTCTCCTCGGAGGCTCCCCACCAACCGTAGTCCACCTCGAGACGCCCCCGGGCGCGGGTCCCAAACACTTCCAGGGCAAAGGTTCCAGGGCTGGCCCAGTTGGCGCCTAGGTAGGCGGTCGGGCCGGCGGCACATTCCAAGACCACATGGGCGATTAATGGCTGGTTATGTTGGCGCCAGACCGGACTTTCGGTGGCCCAGACCTTGTGAATAGGTCCTAACAAATATTGCAGGTTGTCGATGTGGTGAATGCCCAATTGCGTCAGCGGACCACCGGGCACCTGACCCGCTTCAAGCCGCCAGTCCTCCGGCGACAGGTCCAGCCCCCGTTCGTTGGCAAACAGGGCTACCGCCATGTTGACCTCGCCCAAGCTGCCGCCCTCCACCTCGCGCTTGAGCGCCCGCAGGCCCTGCAGCCGACGTGCGCTGTGCCCGCAGGCAAACACGATCTGGTGACGCAAAACCGCCTCCGCGATCGCCATCCCATCTTCCCAGTTGGCAGCAATCGGCTTTTCGACCAGCACTCCCTTGCCGTGACGGGCGGCGGCCTCTACCACCGCCCGATGGGCCTGGTTGGGAACCGTGACCAGTACCCCCTCGACGTCCTCAGCCTCCCAGACCGCCTCCAACCGTTCGGCGGCTCGACATCCCCAGCGTTGGGCAAAGGACCGTCGCCGTTCCGGATTGCGCGAATAGGCCGCAACCAACCGCACAGTGGGCGTGCGAGCACAGACCCTGGCTAGCACCTCGGCCCATTGTCCCAGCCCGACGATGGCCAGGCCTACCGGATTCATGGCCGTCCACCTCCTCCTTGCCGGCTCCCGGTCGGACCCATAAGCCCCCGCAACACCTTTTCCGCGGCCTTGCGCTGCAGCTCTCGCTGTGCCCCTTGGGAGTACCAAGCTGAGTGCGGGGAGATGACGACGTTGGGCAACTCCCGCAAGGGACTGTCGGCGGGCAGCGGTTCTTCTTCAAAGACGTCGAGGCCGGCCATGCCCACCGCACCTTCCCGAAGCGCCTCGGCCAACGCGCGCTCGTCGATGAGAGGGCCGCGGGCCACGTTGACGACAATCGCATGGGGCGGCAGCATCTTTAGGCGACGCGCATCGAGCAGATGGTGAGTTTCAGGGGTCAGGGGAGCGTGCAAGGTCAGGATGTCGCTCTCTTGGCACAGGGCATCCAGATCTCGCGCGTCAGCGCCGCTGGCCTCGATCGCCGCCCGGTCGGCATACGGGTCAAAGACCGAGACCTTCAACTCAAACGCCCGAGCCCGCGCCACCACCGCGCGACCGATGGCGCCAAAGCCGACCACCCCGAGCCGACAGCTGGAAAGGCGCGGGATGTGCAGCCCGGCAAAGGTCCAGACCCCGCCCCGGGCGCGCTGGTCAAGCGCCCACAGCTGTCGGTGCAGGGAAAGAATGAAGGCCCAGGCATGATTGGCTACCTCTTCTACGCAGTAGTCGGTGACGTTGTCCACCTGGATGCCGCGGGCCCGGGCGGCCTCCAGGTCGACATTGTCCAACCCGATCCCGTAACGGACTATCACCCGACAACGAGCGAACCGGTCGATGAACCTTCGGTTAATCGGGAACGCCGCCCCGACCATGATGGCGTCCGCCTCGTCGCCCCAGCGTTCCAGGACCTCCGCCCAGGGGACGTCTCGGCCGTTGACGACGCGGACCCCCTGGGGCTCCAGTACCTCCCGTTCCGGGTCAAGGTTGTCAAAACGGTGGCCTAAGGCCAGGGCCATCCATTGGGGTGTCTCCGCCATACCTCCCTCCGCCCCCCTCAGACCGGCTTCTTCCATTCGCGATTGTGAATGATTTCCAGCCGGTGGCCGGGACGGCGGTCGATGTAGACTTTGCCCTCCTTCATGACCATCCAGATGTTCTCCCGATCTTGCAACAGCCGGATGTCCTTGGTGACGTCGCCTTTGACGGCCACGACGTCGGCTAACTTGCCCGCTTCCAAGGAGCCCAGTTGATCCTGCAGGTGCAAGGCCTGGGCGGTGTGGTAAGTGGCGGTCTGCAAGGCCTCGACCGGCGTCATGCCGTACTTCACGTAGATCTCCAACTCCGCGGTGTTGGCGCCCATTTCCGGGTCAAACTGGGTGTCGGTTCCCATCGCCATGCGCAGGCCGGCTTCGCGGAACCGATAGAACGTCTCCTCGCAATATGGCTGCAGCGACTTCATCTTGCTGAGCACAAAGCCCGGGGTCCCTGTTTCGCGGCGCAACTCAATGGCGTGGTCGGTGCGGTGCGCCAACGTGGGCACCACGATCTTATCGGCCTCCTTCATCATGGCGATCGCCTCGTCGTCTGTGAACACGCAGTGGTCAATGGTGTCCACCCCCGCGCGCACCGCCATCTTCTGTCCCAACGGGGTGAAGGTGTGGCAGGCCACCGTCTTGCCGAAGGCATGGGCCTCGTCGACGATGGCGTCCAACTCTTCCTGGGTCATGTTGCGGACGTCCGGTTCCTCCTTGTCGGTCCCCCCGCCTCCAGACACGCAGGTCTTGATCACGTCGCACCCGAGGCGAAGGTTTTTGCGGGCCAACTTGCGCAGTTCCCACGGCCCGTCCGCCGTCGCATCGGGCGCTCGCGGGGCAGTGCGGGGCAGGATGAGGTCCAAATGACTTCCGGTGATAACCGCCCAACCGGCCACCTTCAGTCGCGGGCCAGGCACGATCCCGGCATCGATGGCGTCCCGGACCGCCACCATCTGGGGGGTGAGCTGACCGGCATAACTGATCCAACCCAGGTCGCGAATGGTGGTGATGCCCATCTCGAAGCAAAGCTGGGCGTGGAACAACGCATACATCTGCTGGAGCTGCGGGGTCACCTCGAAGGTGGCCACCCGGTAGTTTTGAAAGGTCAAGGCGTTGAAGGCCGCGGTGTGCATGTGGATGTCCATCATGCCGGGAATCAGGGTGCATCCAGTGAATTCCAGCACCTCGGCATCCGGAGGAATCGCCACCGGATTTTCGCGCCAACCCACGGCCTTGATCTTCCCGGTGCCGGGCTCGACGAGCACTACCGCGTCGTCATGCACAACCAGGTTTTTGGTATCGACCAGTCGATCCCCTTTTAATGCGAGCAACTTGGCCACGCAGAAGTCCCTCCTTGGTTTGGATTCAGTAGCCCTTGGCTATTCCAATCGGCGGAAGAAGGCGAAGAAGACCGCGCACCAGACCAGCATGCCGACCCACCACAGGGTCAGTTGAGGGCGGTCGCGCGCCGGTGCCACGATCCAGGCGAACACGCCGATGAGCACGTAGGGCCACAACCACAAAAACGTCCGCCGGTACCACGAAGGGAGCTGATATTGGGCATCCGTCTGAGCAAACTGCTTGGATGCCTCGTACTGTTCCACCTCGTTCATCCGATGTGCCTCCCTCAATTCAGCCCCGGGGTCACCGGTTCAGGGCTCCCCACCCCGCGCAGTTTAAGCCGCTTGCGCATTCCGGCCAGGCCGTACGCCTCCGCAAACCGGGACGCTGCCTCGGTTTGCGCCGGCGTGGCGTAACTCCCCACCAAGGCCAGCACCAGGCTTACCAAGATGGCGAAAATCACCCCAGGCATGCCCAACGGCTGGACCTTGGGGAACACCATGGTAAACAACACCGCGGCCAGCCCTCCTCCAATCGAGGACAGGTAGGCGCCTACCGTGGTCATGCGGGCCCAGAAGAACATGGCGAAGAACGGGACCAACACGCCGCCGATGAGGACGCTCAGCGCGTTGCTGATGATGGTGATGATGCTGCGGTCGGTGTAGGCCCAAAAGGCCGCGACCAACGCAAACACCACGGTGGCGATGCGGGTGTACCAGATGATGCGCCGGGAGCTCAGGTTGCGGTTGATGTAGGTCAGGTGAATGTCCGCCATGTAAATGGAGGAGGCGCCGAGGAAGGACGCCGCCGACACGGCGGTGCAGGCGGAGATCACCCCCAGGCTGTAGATGGCGGCAAACCAAGTCGGCGCGTACTGTCCCAACGCCGTCGGCATCAAGAGGTCCGGCGAGCTCAAGTGCGCCACCAACACACTGCCGGCCAAGCCGGCCACGATGATCCCGGTCTGCTGAATCGGGGCGAAGGTCGCAAACGCCACCCAGCCGAGCACGCCGTCTTTGCTGGTGCGAGCGGAAAAGATGCGCCCGTAGAGGTCAGGGCGCAGCATCTGGCTGAAAAACCAGGTGGCGATGTAGCCGAAGATCACCGCGTGGCTAACTTGCCCGCCCCCCATCAGGTCCAGATGGGCCGGGGGCAAATGACGTTGGGTGAAGGCCCACCCTTGGGCCAGCGACCCGTGCCCCACCGCTAAAAGCAGCATGATCGGGGCCCCAAAGGAGGAGAGAATGGTGAAGACGGCTTGAAAGACGTCGGCGTACATCACCCCGTACTGGCCGGAGATGGTGACGTAGACGCCCATGATCAGCAGCGCGACCAAGAGGCCCACTTCGACGTTGAGCCCAAAGTAGGTCTTTAGGACATCGGCCATCCCCAAAAGCATGATGGCGCCCCCGCCTAAAAGGCGCGAGTAGGAGAGGATGGCCACAATCAGACGCATCGTGGGACCATACCGTTCCGCGAAGATTTCCGGAAGGGTAATCCGCCGCATGTTGGCCAGAATCGGAATCATGAACAGCGAGAAGACCAGTACCCCCATGCTGGTGGCATAGATCTGCCACCCGATCACCACCCCGCTCTTCCAGACCTGGCCCGGCCAGGCCAGAAACGAGGTGGCGCCCTCGTAGGTGGCAAACGCACTAAATGCGATGATCCACCACGGCATGCGCTTGCCGGCGATTAAAAACGACAGATAACCGGTGGTCGCCTGGCGTTGCACCGCCCGCGAAATTGCCACCGTAATGAGAAAGTAGAGAACCAGGAAGACTAACAGGGTTGAGCCAACGGAGTGCATCCCTTTTGATCACCCGCCCCTTCCTCTGGCTTAGCCCCGATGACGTGTTGCCCGTGCGCATGATGTAGGGGCGCAGATACCAA
>JAIMAE010000014.1 GCA_023512105.1 Bacillota bacterium
CGGGACCGGTATCGGCGCAAGATGTTCCTGGGCTTCCTGCCACCGACCGCGATCCCACAGTTATTGACCTAGAGCCCGGGCTTGCAGGCCTAGCAGAGGTCGAGGTACTCGCGAACCTCCCAATCGGTGATGGCCTCCGCAAACCGGCGCCATTCAGCCTCTTTGAGGGCGGTGAACCACTGGACGACGTCGTGGCCCAACAGCTCGGCCAGCGTCGCATCCTCCCGAAGCCTGTCCAGCGCCTCGCGGAGGGTTGTGGGCAGTCGGGGCCCCTCGGCGGCATAGGGCACCGCATCCGGCACGCCGGGGCTCAGCGCCCGGACCATTCCGTCCCAGCCTGAAGCCAGCTGGGCAGCCAGCCACAGGTAGGGATTGGCTTGCGGCTCAGCCAGGCGGTGTTCTAGGTGCACCGCTTCGCCTAGATGACCTTGCGCCACCCGAACCATCGCCGCCCGGTTGTCCTCCCCCCAACTGACCCGATCCGGGGCCAACGCCCGCAACAAAAACCGTTTGTAGCCGGTGATCGTGGGCACTGCGAAAGCCGCTCCGGCGGGGGCGTGGGCCAACAGCCCGGCCAAGTAGGCCATCCCGACCTGGGAGAGCGGCCCCACTTCCCCCGGGCCAGGGGCGAACCGATTGTATCCCTGGTTCAGGTCAACCAAGCTCTGATGCACGTGCCAGCCGCTGGAGACCATCCCCTCCCCGGGCGGTCGACACATAAAGGTGGCCTGATATCCCGCCGTCCGGCAGAGCTGCCGTACCGCCGCCCGCAGCAGGGCCACGGCATCGGCCGCCTCCATCCCCTCCAACACCTCGAACGTCACTTCCAGTTGCCCCGGACCTAACTCTGCCTCCACGGAACGCAAGGGCAAACCGAGCTCGCACAGCCCCCTTTGCAGCACCCGGATCACGGCGTCCAGTTGGTCCAAGCGGTCCACGCCGAGCAACTGCGGCCGCAGGCCCTCGGTCGGGGCATTGGGTGCCGCCTGTGGCCACACGTAGCATTCGATCTCCACGCCCACCCGAACGAGGTAACCGGCTGCCCGAAAGCGCTCCAATTGGCGACGTAGGATGTGGCGCGGAGCAATCGGAACCGGACGCCCGTCCGGGAAGTACACGTCGGCCATCAGCCAACCCGTCGCCTCCACCCAAGGCAGCACCCGCCAGGTTGAGGGGTCGGGAACCATCACCAAGTCCGCCGCGCCCCGAAACTGCGGCCAGGGCAAGCGTTCAGGCGCCTCGAAGATGGGAAACACGGTGCGGCCAGAGCTGTCTTTGAGCAACAGCGACGAAGGCGCCCCATGCCCTGCCGTCAAGGCTTGGATGGCGGCTTCCTTGGAGAGGGTTTTTCCGCGCAGAACCCCGTGCGCGTCTGGAAAGACCACCCGCACCCACTGCACGCTCCGGGTGGACTGCAGCTCTTGCAACAGCGCCTCGGCCAAATGCGCCTGCTGGGTGCTCCAAAGCTGGTGTTGGGTCACAAAGGAGGCCCGGCTTTGCCGCTCCACGGTCTCAGATGCCCCCTCCCGGATCGGCGTCGAGGTTGAGGTCCCATTCCCTCGCCCAGGGCGAGGCGCCCCGCATAGCCCGCATCCGCTCTGGCCACTCCGTGCGCCAATCGTCGGTTTGGGCAATAAAGTCCAATGCCGGCGGCCCGATCCGCTTCTTCAGCGACCAAGCGGCTCCATGAGCCTCCTGGGCCATGGCTTTCTTGAGCAGCCTGCGGTAGGCGAGGATCGCCACGTCCTGCGCTCCCAGGTGTTCCCGGCTGCGGTCGTAAATCGGCCCCGCGCTTTCTGCCGCCCACTGGTCGTGGACGTTGATGTCTAATCCCATCCCGGTATAGGTGATGGTGGCCTGCTCGTCTGGGTCCCATCCCCACTGATTGTCGCGCCGGCGCAGCGGGCGGTAGTCAGGAGGAGGGTAGGCCGCCTCGCGTTGGGCACGCAACCGGTCTTGGTCCAGCGGCGTCTGGAAGTCGTACAAAATCATGTACCAGTAATGGTGGGAGTCGTCGACGGGCACGTGCCACTGCACAAAGGCTTGCCTACGACTTAAGGGAACGACAAAGGCGTTGGGAAACACCAAATTGGTCAGGCGCACGTGCAGTCGCCCCCCCAATACCCGTCTGAGGGCGATCACGCGAAACCCGTAGTAGGTGGACTCGACCGAGATTTGAGGCCGCGGATCCTCCCGGACCACCGTGGAGAGAGGCACCTCACCTCCCTCCACGGTATCCCGGAACTGCTGCCCGTAAGGGTCGCGGGGATCGTCCCCTAAAAACCGATGCAAAAAAGAGACGTGACTGGGGTCTATCCCGCCTTCCAGGCCCTGCAGCCAGTTGCATTCCCAAAGCCCTTTGAAGGCGAAGGTATACGCCGAGGGGGCTTCCAGTCCGTCCAGTCCAGGGCGGGGCGGGGGCTCTCCGCCCCCCAGGTAGGCAAAGAGGACCCCGTTCTGCTCCCAACAGGGGTAGCTGCGCAGTCGCACCTTGTGATGAAAGCGGCTATGAGCCGGTTCGGCCGGTTGTTCGAGGCAGCCTCCGCCGGGGCCGTACAGCCACCCGTGGTACAGGCAGCGCAGGCCTTCATCCTCCAGGCGGGCGTACGCCAGGTCCGCTCCTCGGTGCGCACATTGCCGCTCCACCAGTCCCAACGCCCCGGAGCCGGTGCGGAAGAGCACCAGGTCCTCTCCCAACACCCGCACCGCCTTGACCGGCCGCCGCCCTTCCAATTCGATGCTCAAGGCGACGGGCTGCCAGTATCGGCGCAGGACCTCCCCCGCAGGAGTGCCCGGCCCGGTCTCTGTCAGTAGGCGGTTTTCTTCTGGTGACAACATGCAGGGAGCACGCCTCCTTCGGTTAGCCTTGAGGGCTTAAAGCCGCGCCGCCGGCCTTGCTGACCGGCACCCACTGCTGTTGTTGCGGCATCCACTGGTAGATGAAGGCGCTGGAAGTCGACAACCCGCGCTGGCGGGCGTCGGGCGTGTTGCGGGTGAAGTCAAACACCCCCATCGCTCCCGGGAAGTTGGTCAACTGCTCGATGTACTGGTGAATCTGGGCCCCGGTGGCATTGAGACCGTAGTGCTTGACCGCGTCCAACAACAGGGTAATGACGTCCCAAGGGATGGCGTCGCCCAGGTCCGGACGCACATGCCCGGCTTGCATGGTCTGCAGGAAGGTCTCGTCGGCCGTCTTCTCCGGTCCCGGAGGCAACACGCTGGCCGCGTTCCACGCCCCAGAAGCCACGTACAGCCCACCAGGCGGAATGTCGTGGAATTGGTCGAACTCGGCATAGGTCATGTTGCCGTCGTCGGTAATCACCGGGGCCTTGAAGCCGGTGTTGGCAATCCCCTGCAACACCAATCCCAAAGGCGTTCCGGTGGCGAACGACACCAGCACCTGCGGATGAGCCTGGGCGATGACCGACATCTGGGTCGCCACCGAGACCGCGTTGACGCTAAAATGCTGCCACTGCACGACGTGGAGGTTTTGGTACTGGGGGAGCTTCAAAGCGGCCTGAAAAGCCATGTCCGCGGTCTTGCCGGTGGTGTCGGTGGAATTTAAAAAGGCCACCTGGGTCCATCCCTTGCTCTCGATGTAGTTCAGGGTGGCCTGGGCCGCGGAACCAAAACTCATGGCGGCCGAGAAGACGTAACTGCCGAAAGCCGGCGGCGGAAATGCAGGCGTCAAGGCATACTCTACCGTCGGGCCCTGGGCAAAGATGGCGGCGTCGGGAGCCGCGGTCTCGCCTAGGGTCGGCCCGATCACGAACGGCACGTGCTGGGCGAACAGCTGCTGCATCAAAGGTACGCTGACCTTGGGGTTGTTTTCGTCGTCTTGAATGCTGAGCTGCACCGGATGACCGTCCAAGCCCCCTTGCTGGTTGTAGCGCTTGACGAAGAGCTCGAGCGAAGTCTTCTCTGCCTGGGCCAAAGTCGCGGCCTGTCCAGTCAAACCGAGTACCACGTGCACCACGTACGGAGAGTTCGAGTGCCCGGCCGCCGAAGACGGAGCAACCGGCCGCGAAGGCGATGAGGCGGGCGCCGTGGAGCCGCCGCAAGCGGCCACCGACAAGGCCAAACCGAGGGCCATTATCCCTGACCCCCATGGGCCGAACTTGCGCATCGCAATCCCTCCTTCAGGTCACAAGCGTCTCTTTAGGGTTGGACTCGCCGAGGTCGCACCTGACCGAATTCTGTTGTCTCACGGTCAATTCTTGCAATTTTTCACAAAAAAAGTGGGCGAAGCCCTGCTTACCGAGCGCTGCGGTGCCAGCGAGAAAACCACGAGGATTCTACCGGTTCCGCGTCCCAACCGGAAATCGCCTCTGAAGATACCCGTTGCATCGGCAGCGCCCCGGCCAGCCAGGCCAGAGCCTGCGCCAGCCCAATCGCCACCGGCTGCCGGTCGTGCAGCCAGCTCAAGGCGGGAAACATCGGCTCGGTGAGGATGACCGCCGCCTCCTCCAGGGAGTCGGTCCTGCGCCACAGCGCCGCCAGCAAAAGCGGCTCCCCATCGGCTCGCGCCAAGCGATAGGGGCGCGGCTTGGCTTGAGCCAGGTGCTGCCACTCGTAAAAAGCGTCGGCCAACACCAACCCCCGCTGGCGCACGTAGGGCCGAAAGGTGGGGCGCGAGGCGGCCGTTTCAGCCCGGGCGTTGATCAGAAGCCGTCCGCCCAGCCAGTCGGCCTGCCATCCCCATCGCATGGCGCGAACCTGGCCCGGCTCGGTCCACACCCAGATGCGGTCGCCGGGGGCGAAGTGGGGGCTTGGCTCTGGCCCCTCACCCACCCACGACAGGGGCCCCAGGACTGCTTCCCAGCGCGATCGCGGCCATTGGTTGGAAAAGCGTCCGCACACCGAGAACCCTCCCCCCGCAGCCGACCAGCTACAACAAGTCCTCTACGTCCGGCACCCAACTGTTGTCGGTGGGCGGATACAGCCCGGTCGAGAGATACCGCTCGCCAGAGTCGGCAAAAATGAGGGCCAACCGCTTCCCTCGATACCCGCCTCCGGCCAGCAGCCGCTCGGCCGCCCGGTACACCGCCCCCGAGGACAACCCCACCAACAGCCCTTCCAGACGCGGCAGCTGGCGGCTGGCCTCCCAGGCCTCCTCGTCGCCCACCGCCATCACCCGGTCGATGACCGTCCGGTCCAACACCTCCGGCACAAACCCCGCTCCAATGCCTTGAATCTTGTGCGGTCCGCTAGCTCCTCCCGAGAGGACGGCCGAGGTGGCCGGCTCGACGGCCACAATCTCCACCGCCGGGTTCTGCCGCTTGAGGTATCGTCCCACCCCGGTGACGGTGCCGCCGGTGCCCACACCGGCCACGAAGACATCCACCCTTCCCTCCATCTGCGTCCAAATCTCTGGTCCGGTGGTCTCTTCGTGAATCTTCGGGTTGGCCGGGTTTTCGTGCTGGCGCAGCATCAGCGCCCCCGGCAGCTTCTTAGCCAGCGCCCGGGCCCGCACAATCGCTCCTTGGGTCCGCTCGGCCTGCGGCGTCTCCACCACCGTCGCCCCGTAGGCCCAGAAGAGTTGGCGCCGCTCCAGGCTTTGCCCCTCGGGCATGAAGACCACCAACCGCAAGCCCAAGATCGCGCAGACCATCGCCAACGCAATCCCGGTGTTGCCGGAAGTCGCCTCGATGATCACCGTGTCGGGGCCGATCAACCCCCGCGCCCGCGCGTCCTCAATCATGGACCAAGCCGTCCGATCCTTGATCGAGCCTCCCGGGTTGAAGGCCTCCAATTTGGCAAAGACCTCGGCTCCATATTGTTCGGATAGTTTTTCCAACCGCACCAACGGCGTGTTGCCGATCAACGCCTGCAGTTCGGCGATGGCAAAACCCTCCTCTGTCCCACCTAGTGAAAAAGGGCGGCCTTCTCACCGCCCTCCTCCCGCGCGCTGTTTAACGAGACTCCTTCTCGTCCTTGCCGGCCTCGATGGCGTAGTGAGGCGCCTTTTGACGCGCGTCCTCCTCGACTTCGGTCACCGCGTTCATGGATCGTCGAAACTCACGGATGCTGCGACCCAGCCCCGCGCCAATCTCGGGAAGCTTTTTCGGTCCAAACACCAACAGGGCGATGATCAACAGGAGGATGATGTGCATCGGGGAAATCAGGTCCATGCGATTCCCTTCCTTTTCCGGCTCGTCTACCGGCCTCAATCGGCGAGCCGCCATACCGCGGTGGGGTCTTCCGGCTCCCTTGACGACGCTCCCATTATATCACGAACCGCGGGCGGCCAGCCCTTTTTTCCCCTCGCGGGCCAGCATGACGCGGTGAGCCGTCCACTCCAGTTCGTCATCCAAGGGTTCCGGCACGGGCCACCCGCGCCGGCGCATCGCCCATCCCAACAAGAGGTCGGCCAGGTGGGGATTTTTCGGCAGTAAGGAGCCGTGAAGGTAGGTTCCGATTACGTGGCCGCGAATGACCCCCTCGGTGCGATCGGTGCCGTTGTTGCCGTGACCGGTTACCACCCGGGCCAACGGTCGCCCGCCGGCGTTTAAATAGGTTCGCCCGCCGTGGTTTTCAAATCCTACCACCGTCCGCCCCCACACCGCCTCGCCATTGGGCAGCGGAAAGAGCTCCGCCACCACGTTGCCAATTAGGCGCGGCTCAGCGGCCACGGTATAGATGGGAAGGTAGCCGACGCCGGGCACCCGCTCGCCGCGGGCGGTGAGGTAGTACTCTCCCATCAACTGGTAGGCGCCGCAGATCGCCAACATCGGCAACCCCTGGTCTAACAAGGGGATGAGGTCGTGGGCGCGGGCGCGAAAGTCGTCGGCCACCGCCTCTTGGTCACGGTCCTCCCCGCCCCCCATAAAGACCAAGTCCAGGTCGGCCCAGGATACCCTGTCGCCCACCTCTACCTCGACCACGCGGGCCGCAATCCCCCGCCATTCGGCCCGGCGCACCAGGGTGATCACATTGCCCCGGTCGCCGTAAAGGTTCATGTGGTGGGGGTACAAATGGCCTATGGTAAGACACCGGCTTGACATTGGCCGCCCTCTCGTCTAGCTTGTCCTGCGACCATTATAGCCGATTGGCCTAGCGTCCTCCGGCCAACTTCCAGACGTACCAGGAGACGTCAGAGGCTTGCGCGGCGCTCAGCGAACCCGGATTGGAAGCCGGCATGTTGTGGGCGATGAACTCCCGCAACTTGGCTTCGCTGCCGAAGCGATGAAGGAGATTGGCCGTCTTCAAGGGCGGTGCCGAGGCGGTGCCCTGGGCCTTGGCCCCGTGGCAGCTGGCACAGGAGGCGGCAAAGACCTTGGCGCCCCTGGCCTCCCGACTGAGCCGGGCGGGCATCGAGGGCCGGGCTGCCCCCGCCCGATCCGGCGCGGCCTTCTGGTTGGACGCTCCACACCCCGTCAACAAGAACCATCCCACCGTCCCCACGCAGATTGCGGTCACCCAGCCCTTGGCATCCACGTCGCTTCCCCCCGGCAGGTTCGGTTGCTTACAGTGCCCCGGAGGGCACCCGCTGTTAGCGTTGCCCCCTCGGTCCGCTTCCATTCCGTCGCCCGCCCAAGCCCCGATGTGGATATAATGACTACGAGACGGTCATTGAAGGAGCGTATGCGTCCCATGCCCCATGAGGAATGGAATCCGGGATTGGACCCGCCGCTTCGCCAGCTGGTGGAGACCCGCCACATTGTAGAAGGCGCGCTATACGGGACGGTGCCGGAAGAGGTGCTGCAGGAGTCGGACAAACGGGCCCTGCTCCAAGCCGGATGGACGCGCCGGCCTTACCGCGACGGTTCGGTGTTCGAGCCGCCCACGGCGGCGGTGGAGTGGGAACGCCTCAAAGGCGAATACCGCGACCTTTTGTTTCACGCCGTACACCACAAGGCGCCAGCCGATACGCCCTGGGTGGGAAGCCGGTTGGAAATCTTAAACGCGGTGGTGGAGTCGGCCTGGGAGGAACGCCAAGAAGAGTTGCGGGTTCTGCTCAACGCCTGGGCCTACACCTCGCTTTGGCAAGTCGATCCCGACGGACAAAGGCCGCTGGAAAGCCAGGAGGTCTTTTTCTTCTACACGGCGCGAATGCGCGACGCGGCCGTCCGCGCCTTGCGCGAAGGTTTAACCGCTCCCGACGCCGAAGACAACTTTTGGGCCATGATCGACGCCTTGGTCGAAGGCTGAGACTAGGGGGAGGAGGATTCGGGCGACCGAAACGGGGCCCACTTGGCCATCCAGATCTCATCCACCCACTGGTCGTCGATACGGTATTGCCGATAGCGACGCCCTTCTTCCTGGTAGCCGAGGCGGTGGTACAGCCGCAGCGCAGGTTGGTTGCTGGCAAACACCGCCAGGCTGATCTTGGCTATTCCCTCCGCGCTCGCCCAAGCTTCGGCCTCGCGAACCAGCCGTTCGCCCAGGCGCCGCCCCCGCCAGGCTGGGAGCAGTGCCATCCCGAAGGTGGCGGTATGCCGATTTTTGTGCCAGGCGCCGCGAATCATCTCCAGGGTACCCACCACCTGCGAACCGGCGCGGACCACCAGGATGAGCTGGAGATGGGGATCGGCCTGGAGGATCACCTGGCGTTGCTGTTCTGCTGACCAAATCGGCCCCTCGTTGGCGATGTAACGCCCTTCCGCCCCGACTGCCGCCAGCACCCCGACGATTCCCTCCGCATCCGCCGGCACCGCCCGCTCAACCGTGACCTCCGGACCCAAGTCCCCCATGCCCCTCCGCCCCCTTCCCCGCTCCAGGCTACGGCTGAAGTTCGGTCAAAAACTCCGCGATCAGGCGTCCGGTCACTACCTGTTCAACCAGAAAGGTGTCGTGGCCCCAGGGGCCGGGCAGGGTCACGTAATCGGCGTTGACGCCTTGGTCGCGCAACCACGCCCAGGAGGCGCGAATCTCGTCCAGTGGGTAGAGCATGTCGGACTCGATCCCGATCAGGCGCATGCGAATGCCGGCCAGGTGGGTCACCGGGTGTTCGCGCAAGTCAAACCGGTCCATGGCCGAGGTCAAGCAGAGATAGGTGTTGGCGTCAAAACGCCGAACCAGCTTCTCTCCTTGGTAGCGCAAGTAGGAGGCCACCTCGAAGTCGGCCAGGTCGGGATTCCACTGGCGCCCAAACTTGCGCTCCATCGACTCCGGACTTTGATACGAAATCATGTCTGCCATCCGCGCCACCGCTAATCCCACCTCCGGTCCCGGCCCGTGGTCGTAGTAATCCCCGCCCCGAAAGGCCGGATCGTTGGCGATGGCCGTCCGTCCAACCACGTGGTAGGCAATCGCCCACGGAGAATGCATCACCGGGGCGCCGATGGCAATCAGACTGGCCACCTCGTCGCCGTACAGCGCCGCATAGGCGTAGGCGATCATCCCCCCCATGGAGCCTCCCACCACGTGCACTCGCCCAATCCCCAGGGCCTCCACCAGCCGATGGACGGCCCGCGCCATGTCAAACAGGCTGACCTCGGGGAATGCCGACCCCCAGGGGCGTCCGTCCGGGCGGCGACTGGCCGGCCCGGTCGAGCCCATGGCTCCCCCCAAGACGTTGGCCGCCACCACCCGCCAGCGCCGGGTGTCCACCGCCTTTCCGGCGCCCACCACCCCTTCCCACCATCCCGGGCGATCCCCGAGTCCGTGGCTGGCCACGTGGCTATCTCCGGTCAGGGCATGGAAGATCAACACCGCCGGCTCCGAGACCTGGGCCGGCCCCCATTCCTCCCAGGCCAACGTCAGCCCGGGCAGGGTCGCCCCGCAATCCAGGCGGAAGGGCTCCTCGAACCTGGCAAATTGTAAGCCGGGCCACGGAAACCCGGCGCTGTGGTGCCACGGTCGCACCACGTCAGGGTACTGTTGGACAATGTTCATGTTGTCCTTATGCTACCAAATTCCAAGGCAGTGCGGCCACTTTTGCAACCTCTCCAAGCGGTCCGGCGCCGGCCGCGACGCGCCAATCCACCGAGAGCGCGGGCCGCTCGCCGCCTACCCTGGCGTCCGGCCGCGAAACTTCGGCGTCGATTGACAGGATTTTAGGCCGGGGCCTAGAATAAGGCAAAGTTTCTCCTTGTCCGCCCGAACTTTTTCACCTGGTCCGGCCTGAGGAGGCGAATGGCGCCAGGGCATCCGGGGGACCCCAGAAATGGCGGGCAACCAGACAGAGGTTTTTTAAGGAGGGTCACCGTGCAAAACCTGGTTGTGATGGGGGCCGGCAATTTGGCGCACGCGCTGGTCCAAGGCTGGCAACGGATCCCCAATCCGAGGTGGACCGTGTGGGTCTTGGCCCGCTCGGCGAGTTACCTGGAAAAGGGCTGGCGTCCCTGGCCCGCTCCCATCACCACCGATCCGGCCATCTTGCGGGAGGCCCACTTGGTGGTGCTGGCCGTCAAACCCAAGGATGTGGAGGCCGCCTGCGCGACCTTGCGCGAGCAGGCCCCACCCGACGTCCCGGTCTTGTCGATGGTGGCCGGACTGTCTTTGCAACGGTTGCGCCAAGCGCTCCCGGAGAGCCCACTGGTCCGAGCCATGCCCAATATCTGCAGCGCCGTGGGCGAAGGGATTACCGCGGTCAGTTTCGACCGCCACCGCGCTCCCGATCCGGCGGAGATTCGCCGCCTGCTGGAGACGCTGGGCGATGTGGTGGAAGTGGACGAGGCGTTGATCGACCCGATCACCGCCCTTTCCGGCAGCGGCCCGGCCTACGCCTATGTGCTGTTGGAAGCCTTGATTGAGGCAGGAATTCGGCTCGGCATCGATCCCGAACTGGCCAGGCGCCTGTCGGTGCAGACCCTGCGCGGCGCGGCCCAATTGGCCCACGCGGAGCCGCAGCTGACCCCTCCGCAACTGATTCGCCTCATCGCTTCGCCCGGGGGCACCACCGAGGCGGCCTTGGGCCGGCTGGAGGCCGAGGGCGTCAAGACGGCCTTGTGCGACGCCATCTTCCAGGCCCGCTCGCAGGCCGCCCGCCTGGGTCAGGCGCAACAGGCCTAACCCCCGATTCCGCGGCCGCTCCCCTGCCTGCCAGGGAGCGGCCAGGTCCGAAAACGGGTCGACCGACGCCACCAGACTACAAGTTGTACTTGGCCAAGCGCTGGTTCACCGCATCCCAGTCGATGTTCTGCATGAAGGCGTCTATGTAAGGCGCACGCTTCACGCCGTAGTCGATGCCGTAGGCATGCTCATAGACGTCGAGGATCAACAGGGGATAGACCCCCCACGGCACCCCCACGTTGTGGGCATCTTGTCCGTACACCCGCAGCTTGCCGTCATCCAGCTCGTACCCCAGCACGACCCAGCCCCGTACCGCCAAGCCGGTGGACTTGAAGATGGTCTCGAAGCGCTCCCAGGATCCGAAGTCTCTTTCAATCAACTCCAAGATGCGTCCGTGAGCTTTACCGCCCTTGCCGCCGAGGTTGTCAAAATACCACTCGTGCAAGAGCGCGCCGTTGAGGCAGAAGGTCTCTTCCGTCTTCATGGCCCGAAGGTCGCTGTAGGACTGGTTGGCGGCGCTGTAGTCGACCGTCTCCAACTTGGTCCGAATCTCGTTGAGCTTGTTGACGTAGCCCTTATACAAAATCCCGTGATGCTGCTCGATTTCCTCTTTGCTGATACCCTGCATGGTCAAGCAGCTGGCTTTGAGGTCATGGGCCTTGCGCTCATAGGCCATCGGACATCCCCCTTCGGATTTGGAATTTTTGGAAGCCCCGAGCTTCCCCTAGCAGTATAGCCTATCCCTCGGGACAAGGAAAAGGCTGGCTCAGGGTCGACCTTGTCGGGCGGCTTGGCCTCTGCTATCCTGACGGCAAGCTAGATGTGAAGCGGCGGGTCACCCACCGGGGAAACGGCCAGAGGCCGCTGGTTACGCCGAGATGACCCGAGCCCAACGGCGGTTTGTGCGGTGGTCCTAGGTAAAGAGGCCTCGGCATTGCGGGGACCGCCCGCGGGAAGTGAACTGCCGGTGTACGGCTTGGCCCCATGAACGACCAGGAAGCGAGGACGCGATGAACGCCCCACGGATTCGACCGACGGTTTTGTCGTTGCCGGCTTACGAGCCTGGGCGCTCCCTGCAGAAGGTCAGGGAGGAGACCGGTACCAGTTCGTTGGTCAAGTTGGCCTCCAACGAGTCCTTGTGGGGGCCCTCGCCCCAGGCGCTGGCGGCGGCCCAAGCCGCCTTGAGCGAGTGCCACCTCTATCCGGAGGTGCGCTTTGAGCCTCTGCAGGCCGCTCTGGCCAAAGCCCACGGGCTGTCCAGCGACCAAATCCTGGTAGGCAACGGGGCCGACGATCTGCTCCGGGTGATCGCCACCGCCTGCTTGGAGCCAGGGAGCACCGCCATTCACCTCGCCCCTAGTTTCTCGTACTACCGCACCGCGATCGTGTTGGCTCACGGCGAGCCGGTGGCCGCCCCGCTGACCGCCGACGGGGCTCCCGACCTGGAGGCGGTCCTGGACCGAGTCACCCCCGCCACCCGGCTGATCTTCCTCTGCAGCCCCAACAATCCGACCGGCAACATCGTGCGGCGACCGGCCTGGGACGCTTTCTTAGACCGCCTTCCGCCCGAGGTGCTGGTGGTGGTGGATCAGGCCTATGCGGAGTTTTGCCTGGACTCTGCTCATCCTTCGTTGGTGAGAGAAATCCGCGCCGGGCGGCCGGTGGTGATGGTCCGCACCTTGTCTAAAGCCTACGGTCTGGCCGGCCTGCGGATCGGTTGGCTGGCCGCGCCGTCCGCCTTGGTCCAGGTCTTCGAACGCGTCCGCGACCCGTTTGCGGTCAACCTGGTGGCCCAGCGAGCGGCAGTAGCTGCCGTGGAGGACCAGGCCTGGCTACAGCGGGTGCTGGCCGAGACCACCCTGGGACGGGAGCGGCTGCGAGAAGCCCTGGTGGCCCGGGGACTAGCCGTCTACCCCAGCGAGGCCAACTTCCTGCTGGTGGAGGTCCCGGATGACGCGCGCGCGGTCGCCCAGGCGATGGAGCGCCAAGGGGTAATCGTCCGCCCGGCCTCGAGTTTTGGCCTACCCCGCCACATCCGGGTCACAGTTGGACCGACCTGGGCCCAAGACCGGTTTTTAGAGGCCCTGGACACGGTGTTGGCCAACCGTCCAGGCCGCGATTGACCAGAGAAGGCGACGATTTGTGGCGCGCCTACTTTACTTCGCTAATGCACTAACGCGATAATGTAGTAGTGAGGTGATGGAGTGCAGGAGTGGCTTGCGGAGGAGACGCGACGATATCAAGAGACGCTCCAGCTGATCGGGCAGTTGGTGAGGGCCGGATTTTCCCCCATCCCCACCGACCCCTCTGAGCCAGAAGAACCGGGCGAGCAAGGGCGGATGCGGCGCGACCACACCGTGGCCATCGTCGAGCGCCTCTCCAGCTGGTCGCCCCAGCGCCTGAGCTTGCCCTTGCGGGTCTTTTCGAGCGGCCCGGTCTACGAACACGGGCGCTGGGCAGACAGCCTGGATGTGGAGTATGTGGAGGATGGCGCAACCCAAGGGGAAGCCGAAGTCTTCCAGCTCATCCAGCGGTTGGTGGAAAGCCGCGCCAGCCAGGCCGAGCTGGTCTTGGCGCTGGGGCACATCGGCCTGCTTGAGGCGCTGTGCCAAGCCAGTGGACTAGATTCGGAGGGGGTGGAATCGGTGCGGCGCTCGCTCTCCCAAGGAAAAATCGCCGAGGCCAAGCGGTTCCTTCTCAACCTCGGCGCCGAGTGGGCAGAGTGGCTCTGCCCGCTGTCGGCCGAGCGCTGGCAACGCCACTTGGCCCCCTGGTTGGAGCAGGTGGCCCCGCCAGCCGCCCAGGAGTCCCAGCGGCTTTACGCCCTGGCCGCGGCCACCGGGCTTTCCACCCGCTGGGACCTCTCCCTGACTGGCTCATGGCCGTACTACACCGGCTTGGTGTTTTCACTCTACGAAGTCGGGTTGGGCCAGGCCTTAATCAAAGGGGGACGGTTTCGGGTGGTGCAGGGAAGCCGGGAGTTTCGTGGAGTAGGGTTTACGTTGTGGCTTGACCCCTGGTTCCGCCGTCCTTTGGGGTCGGCAGGAGGCTTGGCATGAATCGAGGGCCGGTGGTGGCGATCGCCAAGGGGCGGATTCAGGAGGAATTGTTGCCGCTGTGGAGCCAGGCGGGGTTTCCCTGGCCCCTGACTGACGGCAGTCGCCAGTTGTGGTTTGAGCCGGGTCGAGACCGCCCCGGCGCGATCATCGTGCGCGGGCCCGACGTCCCGGTGTTGGTCGCCCAGGGGGTGGCCGACCTGGGGGTGGTCGGCCGGGATCTGCTCATCGAATACCCGGAGTGGGACATTTTGGAGGTTGGAGAGCTGCCGGTGGCCCGCTGCCGGGTGGTCCTGGCCGGTCGGACCCCCCAGCCTCCGGACGGACCGTTTCGAGTGGCCAGCAAATATCGCCGGATCACCCGAAACTTCCTCCGCCAAAAACAATGGCTAGCCGAGATTGTGCCGTTGTCGGGCAGCCTGGAACTGGCGCCCTTAGTCGGCTTGGCTCCTTATATCGTCGACATCGTCGAGACGGGGCGCACGCTCCGCGAACATCACCTGGTGGAGATCGAGACGATTCTTTTCTCCAGCGCCGAGGTGATTGCCAACCCGGCGCACTGGCGGGCCAAGGAAGCGGTGGTGGAGGTTGCAGACCGCCTGTTGAAGGTGGGAAAGGAGGAGTTGCGTGCCTGATGTAGGTCCCATTTTGGAGGCGGTTCGCACCCGCGGGGCGGACGCCGTGCTAGAGTTCACCGCCCGCTTCGACGGCATCACCCTGACGCCCGAGGAGCTGATCTACGACCCTGCCCGGGTGGCGTTGCCCGCTCCCGACGCCGACGCGCAGGCGGCCGTCGACTTCGCGGTGGAGCGGGTGCGGCAATTTCACGAACAATGTCGCCCCACCGCCACCAAGGTGCAAGAGCCGGGGCTCAGCCTGGAAGAGCGCTGGGTTCCCTTGCAGCGCGTCGGCATCTACGTGCCCAACGGGCTCTACCCGCTGCTCTCCAGCCTGATCATGTCGGTCGTGCCCGCTCAAGCCGCCGGGGTGGGCGAGATCGTGGTGGCCCTCTCGCCCCGGCACGACTCCCGCCGCCACCCCTTGTGGAACTACGCCCTGCGCAAGCTGGGTGTGCGCGAAGTCCTGGCCGCCGGTGGCGCGCAGGCGATTGCCGCCATGGCCTACGGCCTTCCCGGACTGCTAAAGCCGGTCAGCCTGATCGCCGGCCCAGGCAACGCCTGGGTCGCCGCGGCCAAACAGGCTCTGTTTGCCGCCGGGGTAGTGGGCATCGACCTGGTCGCCGGGCCCTCCGAGGTGCTGGTCATCGCCGACGAGGAAGCGCCAGTGGACTGGGTGGCTTTAGACCTGCTCTCCCAGGCCGAACACTCGCCGGACGCCGAGGCCATCTTCATCACCTGGTCGCCGACCCTGCTCTCCCAGGTGAAGGCCGCCGTGGAGCAAGAACGCGCCCAGGCGCCGCATCCGCAGACACTTGGACCGATAACCTTCCGGTTGGTCGCCGACCCGGCGGAGGCAGTCGAGCAGGCCAACCGGATTGCCCCTGAGCACTTGGCCTTGGTTGGGGCCAAGGCAGAGGACTTGGCCGGCCAAGTCACCACCGCGGGAGCCGTATTCATCGGGCCTCTGGCTGGACAGGCGCTCGGCGACTACGTGGCCGGCCCCAGCCACGTCCTTCCCACCCAGGGAACCGGCCGCTTTCTCTCCGGGCTTTCCACCCGGACCTTTATGCGCAAGATTTCGGTCATCTCCCCGGGTGAGAACCTGCGAACCGAATATCTTCGCCATGGCGCCACCTTGGCCGACCTCGAAGGCTTGTACTTTCACGCCGAGGCGCTGCGCCGGCGGATGGCCGCGATGGAAAGGAGGCGCCGATGAGTCGACACGCTTTGGTCGAACGCGTTACCCAGGAAACCCGCGTGCGCGTCGAGGTGGACCTCGATCAGCCGCGGGCGCCCCAGGTGGCCACCGAGGTCCCGCTGTTCACCCACTTCCTGCAGGCCTTGGGCCACCACGGGCGTTTTGGGTTGACCGTCGACGCCGCGGGGGACGTGGCGGTGGACCCCCACCACCTGATTGAGGACGTCGGCATCGCCTTGGGTTCAGCCGTCCGCCAAGCCCTGGGCAACGGCGCCGGCATCCGCCGCTACGGGCAGCGCTGGCTGCCGATGGACGAAGCCTTGGTGCTGGTGGTGGTAGACATTTCCGGACGCGGACAGTGTTACTGGGACCCCGCCTTCCCCAACCGACCGGTGGGCGGGGTGGCGGCGGAGGTGTGGCCCGAATTCTTCCACGGCTTTGCCCGCAGCGGCGGGATCACCTTACATCTTCGGCTGACCGCCGGCGAGAACGCCCACCACATCTATGAGGCCACTTTTAAGGGCTTGGGCCAGGCGCTGGCCGAAGCGGTGGCGGTGGTGGGTACCGCCGTCCCGTCCACCAAGGGGGTGTTGTAAGTGCGGGCGTTGGTGGTGGATTACGGGATGGGAAACCTCGGCAGCCTGCTGGCGCTGTTGGAGCGGTTGCACCACCAGGGCGTGGTGTGGAGCCACGGCACGCCACCCCCCGGCTATGACCTGGTAATCCTGCCGGGCGTGGGTTCGATGCAGGCCGCATTTGACCAGCTGCATGAGCGCGAGCTGCTCGAACCCCTCTTAGACCTGCACCGCCGGGAGGTCCCGATCCTGGGCATCTGCTTAGGGTTGCAACTCTTTTTCGAGTCCAGCGAAGAAGGCAATGGACGGGGGCTGGGGTTTCTCCCCGGCCGGGTGGTCGCCCTGAAGGCCAACCGGGTGCCCCACATGGGATGGAACACGGTGCGATTTCGCGCCCATCCGCTGTTCAAGGGACTGACCCCCTCCTCGGCCTTCTACTTTGTCCACAGCTACCGGGTGGCCCCGGAACAGGGGGAGATCGTCTACGGGGAGACCGAGTACGAGCAAGAATGGTTTCCCAGCGTGGTGGTGGCTCCTCCCTTGGTCGGGGTCCAATTTCATCCCGAGTTGAGCGGACCGGTAGGCCGACAGTGGCTAGACAACTACTTTCGGGAGATGGTTTAAATCGAGATTTGGCCCGCCATAGACCTTTTGGGAGCCAGCGCGGTGCGCTTGCGCCAAGGCCAATACCAGATGGTCACCCGGTATGCGACCGATCCGGCGTCGCTCGGGGACAGGCTAAAGTCGGCCGGCTTGCGCCGCGTGCACCTGGTGGACCTGGAGGGAGCCCGCTCCGGCACCTTTCAGGCCTGGGAGAGCTTGGCCGCGCTGGTGCGAATCGGCCTGGCGGTGGAGGTCGGCGGAGGGTTTCGCCACCTCGACGCGGTGGCCAAGGCGCTGGATCTTGGCGCGGCCCGGGTGGTCCTGGGCAGTCGCCTGGTGGAGAGCCCTGGCTTCGGCGAAGACGTGTTAAAGCGGTTTTCTCCCCAGCAGGTGGTGGCCAGCCTCGACGTCGACCTGGAGGGACGAGTCCGCGTCCGCGGCTGGACCGCCTCGGGGCCCGAGGCCACTGTATGGTGGCAAGCGCTGCATCGCCAAGGCTTTCAGATTGCCAACGTCACCGACATCTCCCGCGACGGCACCTTGTCCGGCATCCGGCAGTCGTTTTGGCAACAATGGGCCGCCATGCCCGGTCAGATCGGGGCGGGAGGTGGCATCCGGTCCCTCGCCGACCTGGAGCTGTTGGCGGACCTGGGAATCCACCACGCCGTGTTGGGGAAGGCCTGGCTGGAGGGCCTGATCGACCTTGAGGCCCTGGCCGGCTACGACCGGTCAGGCCCGCCCAGCGAATAGCAACGCCTTTTCCCAGAGAGGAGCTTGGTATGTTACTGCCGCGAATCATCCCTTGCCTGGACGTTCGCCACGGGCGCGTCGTCAAGGGCGTGCGCTTCTTGGACCTCAAGGACAGCGGAGACCCGGTCGAGTTGGCTGCCTACTACGCCGCCAGCGGGGCCGACGAGGTGGTGTGGCTCGACATCGTGGCCACCGTCGAGGAGCTGGAGCTGGCCACCGACCTCATTGCCCAAGCTCGGCGCCGCGTGGACATCCCGATGACCATTGGCGGTGGGATTCGCTCCCTCCGCCAAGTCGAAGCGCTGCTAGAGGCCGGGGCCGACAAGGTCTCGATCAATACCTACGCCATACAAAATCCCCAGGTCATCGGTCAGGTGGCGGCCCGGTGGGGCAGCCAGTGCATGGTGGTGGCGGTCGACGCCCGCCGCGAGGGCGACCACTTCCAGGTTTACACCCATGGCGGAAGGCAGCGCACCGATTGGGAGCTCGGAGCCTGGCTCAAGGCGGCCGAGTCGGAAGGAGCCGGGGAGTTTCTGCTCACCAGCATGGATCGCGACGGCACTCAGGCCGGCTACGACCTGCCCATGCTGCGCTTTGCCCGCGGGCTGGTTCACCGTCCGGTGATCGCCTCTGGAGGGGCTGGAAGCATCGACGATCTGGCCGAAGCGCTGCGCGATGGACAAGATGCCCTGCTGTTGGCCTCGATCCTTCACCAGGGGACGCTGACCATCCCGGCCATCAAAGCGGAACTGGCGCAAAGGGGGTTGCCGGTGCGATGGCCGTTATAAAGGAGGATGGGCGCTCCCTGTACGTGGTCACCGTCCAAGACCTCGCCACTGGGCGCATCTTGATGACCGCCTTTGCCGACCAGGAGGCTCTGGAGCGCACCCGGGAGACGGGGCTGGCCCATTTTTACAGTCGTTCCCGGCAACGGCTGTGGCAAAAAGGCGAAACCTCCGGCCATGTCCTGCCGGTTGAGCAAGTCCTCGCCGACTGCGACCAAGACAGCTACATCTACCTGGCCCGCCCCATCCATCCGGTGTGTCATCGCAACACCCCCGGTTGCTTTGATCAGGCCCCCGCTTTTGGCACCTTGGAGGTGCTGGCGGGGTGGATCGAGGAGCGGGCGACGGGACCGGAGGACCCCCAATCCTACACCCAACGGCTGATCCGCGAGCCGTGGGAGCGGCTTTTGAAAAAGGTGGGGGAGGAGGCCACCGAGGTGGTGTTGGCGGCGTTGTCGGACGACGCCCCGACCAACCTGGTCTGGGAGAGCGCAGATCTGCTCTACCATCTCTTGGTGGTCCTGCATCGAGCCGGGGTCCCGCTATCGGAGGTCCGAGCAGAACTCGAACGCCGCCACCAGCCGTAGGCGATGCTATAGACAGCCTGCCGCCGCCGGCGCACAATAGCGGCAGAGGAGTGGAAGACTCCGTTCAGGGAGGGAGAACCATGCCACGGTTGTTTCGTTCCTGGGGCTATGCGGCCAAGCGGCCTTTGACCCCGACGCAGGAAAAGCTCTTGAACCAGCGGTTAGACCGTTACCACGCCGTGCAACATCACAACTTCGTCGACGAGCTGGAGGTGACCGAAGCGATCTTGGGGCGCCCGGTGCCGTTCAGCGAACTGACGGTGGAGGAGGCCAACCGCGTGGCCGCCCACCTCAACGTGCGGATCGCGCTGTACACCTATTTCCGCTCCGAGTTGCCCAATCCTCCGGCTGACTTCCGACACGAGCTAGACCCGATCTTGGCCAACCGGCGTCTGCTCGATCGGGTGATCGCCCGAGCGGGCTGGGATACGGCGGAGTACTTTCTCTCCCCCCACCCGCTGGATCAAGCCCGATGAGCACCCAGCCGGTTCGGGTGCTGGTCGTCGACGACGAAGAGAGCATTCGCGACCTGTTGACGATCGGCCTGCAGCATCGCGGATATCAGGTCTATCCCTATGCCGACGCCGAGTCGGCTTGGGCGGCCTTGCCCCAGGTGCACCCGGCGGCCGCGATCCTAGACATCATGCTCCCCGGCCAAGACGGCATGGAGTTGTGCCGCAGCCTGCGGCGGGACTTCCCTGACCTCTACATCTTGATGTTGACTGCTCGGGATGCCGTTTCCGACCGCGTCCAGGGCCTGGAGCAGGGCGCCGACGATTACTTGGTCAAGCCGTTTGACCTCGACGAGCTGGTGGCACGGCTGCGCGCGGGACTGCGGAGAATCCACCGCGACGAGCCCACCGTCTACCGGTTTGGCGACTTGGTGCTCGACGACACCGCCCATCGGGTGCAGCGGGGCGAGAAGACGGTGGTCTTGACCGCCAAGGAGTTTGAGCTGCTCCGCTACCTGATGCAACACCCCGGCCGCGTCTTGTCCAAGAGCCAAATCATCGCCGAGGTCTGGGGGTACCAGTATCCGGGCGACGAGAACCTGGTCGAGGTGCACATGTACAGCCTGCGCGAGAAGATTGGGGACCGAGACAAGACCATCATCCAGACCGTGCGCGGTTTCGGCTATCGGTTGGGGAACTGAAAATGGCCGCGCGACCTTCCCGCCGCCGTTTGGTCGACGAACTGATCGGGCGCCAGGTCCTGCTGCTGGCCATCCTACTGGGGATTCTCGGCATCAGCCAGTTCTTAATCCTTCGCCAAGTGCTGGACCACGCCCGGATGAACACCCTGCGCTCCGAGTTGAACCTGGTCGCTCCCGTGCTTCGCCGAGCCCCTCCCGACCTGGACCGGGCGGCCGCGTTTATGGTCGCCCATTTAAACGAGCCGGGGGTACAGGTGATGGTCACCGACGCCCAAGGCAAGGTGTTGGCCGCCTCACCCAGCGTGCGCGGCTTGCCCTCCCCCTCCTCGCCCCAATTTGACCGATCGGCATGGTTTGTGGCCTCGCAGCCCATTGGTCCCCCGCCCCATCCGGTCGGATGGCTTTGGCTGTTGGCCAGCCGCGCCACCGTCAACCACATCCTGCAGCGGGACATGGAGATTTTTGTCTTCTTTGGCCTCCTGGCCTTGGCCGGCACGGGATGGCTGGCCTCGGTATCGGTGCGCCACAGTTTGGCTCCGCTGCGCTCCGTGATCGACAGCACGCTCCGTATCGCTCGCGGAGACTACGGACACACCAGCGATTTCTCGGAAGCTCCCGCCGAGTTGGTGGAGCTGGGCGAAGCGGTTAACCGGATGTCGGTGGCGATCAAGGAGTCGTTTGACCAGGAAAAGGCCCTGGCCGACCAGATGCGCCGCTTTCTGGCCGATGCCTCCCACGAACTTCGCACCCCCCTGACCGCCATCAACGGTTTTGTCGACCTCCTCCAACGCGAATCGCTCTCGGGGGCGGAGAAGGCCACGGCGTTGGCGGCGATCGCCCGGGAGGGGCACCGCATGGCCCGCCTGGTCAACCAGTTGCTGACCTTGAGCCGGTTGGAGAGTTCGCCGGAAGGCCAGGTACAGTTGGCTCCGGTGGCCTTGGAGCATTGGCTGGCGGAGAGTCGGCCCGTCCTCGACCGCATTGCCGCTCCCCATCCCTTGGTGGTGCGGGTGCAACCCGTCCGCGTCTTTGCCGATCGCGACCGCCTCACCGAGGTGGTTCTAAACTTGGTGGAAAACGCCAGCCGCTACTCTCCTCCCCACGCGGCGATCGAGTTGTCGGTCCACCCCGACGGCCCCTGGGGCGTGATCGAGGTGGCAGACCGCGGTCCGGGGATTCCCCCCGATGTGCTGCCACACGTCTTTGAACGCTTCTACCGCGGGGATCGGGCGCGGACCGGCTCGGCCGGCGGCAGCGGGCTGGGTCTTTCCATTGCCCAAGCGCTGACCCAGGCCCAAAGAGGGGAGATCGAGGCCCAAAACCGCACCGACAGTCCCGGGGCGGTCTTTCGCGTCCGCCTGCCCCAATGGCAACCCCACGACGCGGTTGAGACCCTACCCTAGGCATCGAGAAGGCGCTGCCACGCGAGCCGGTTCGGGGGCGTCAGCAGTCTTTGAGCCGGGTTCGGCTAGACCTCCAAGATCACCTTGCCGAAGACATCCCCCCGCTCCAACTGCTCGTGGGCCTGGTCGGCTTGCTCCAACGGGTAGACGTGGTCGATAATCGGGACCAAAAGGCCGCGGGCAAACAGCGAGAGCAGCCGGGGCAGGATGGCGGTGCTGCCCATGTAGGCCCCGAATACGGTGAGACGACGGCGAAACAGCTGGCCGAGTTCTAGAGTAACCTGGCCGCCAGTGGTACTTCCCACCGTCACCACTGCTCCCCCGCGCCGGGTGGCCGCCAAGGACTGGGAAAAGGTCTTCGACCCCAAGGAGTCGACGGCCACATCCACCCCCTGTCCGTTGGTCAGGTTGCGAATGGTCTCGGTGAGGTCACTCGACCCATCCCAGAGTAACACCTCGTCGGCGCGCAACTCCTGCCGCAGTCGTTCGGCCTTGCCCGAGTCGCGGGTCACCGCGATCACCCGCGCGCCCCGCAGTTTGGCCAACTCGACCGTGGCCACCCCCAAACCCCCGGTGGCCGCCCACACCAAGACGGTTTGGCCAGGAACCAAGTTGGCCCGAGTCAGGTACTCCTCCGCGGTTACAAAGGGAATGCCGATCGACGCCGCTTCCGCAAAGGTAAGCCCGCTGGGCATCGGCACCACGTTGGTGGCGGGCACCACCGCGTACTCGGCGTAAGTTCCGTCGTAAATGCGAAACTGACTGCAGCTCACTTGATCCCCGCGCAGGCAGTCGAGGCAATGTCCGCAACTCAAGCCAGGATTGATGACCACCCGCTGTTTGACCTCCACGTTGGTCACGCCGGGTCCGACCGCATCGACCTCGCCGGCGGCGTCCGACCCCGGAATGGTGCCTGGAGAAAACGCTCCCAACTGTCCCATTCGCAACCACAGGTCGCGATGGTTGATGCCGGCCGCCCGCACTCGCACTCGAACCTGCCCCGGTCCCGGCTCTGGCGTTGCCACCTCCTGGTAGCGCAACACCTCGGGTCCTCCAGGTCGTTCCATCGCAATCGCTTTCATCACGTCTCAAGGCGCCTTGTCGGGCCCCCGCGCCAAGCGCGCTGGCTTAAGGCGCTCATCCTCCTTTCTAACGCCGCTTTCCGGCGCCCGCCCAAGCGGCCGCCAGAGTCCTGGTTAACCGTGGAGATAGGTCTCCGCTTCGTGCCACCGCACCGGGGCAATGGTCCAAGCCAAGCGTCGAGTTTCCATCCACAGGCGAAAGGGGCGGAAATCTGGCGCAAAGATCGGCCACCGCCAATGCAGGTCGGCCGGGTCTTTGACGTATCCCAAAAACGCCAATGGCAATTCAACCCGCGGCAGGACGTCACCCCCGCCTTGACGAGCCTCCCACCAACTCGCGGCCGCCACTTCAATCGGGATGCCCGGCCCCACTTGGTCCGGGAGGGTCACGGTGGCCGAAAGGCCTCCGGGGTTGCCGCCGTGGACCCAAGCCTCCGCGGCCGCCAACGCCTCTGACCGCGTCCAAGCGTCCTGCCACCAGGGTCGGGGGGTCCAGCGGCGCGGGGCCGCCACCAAGGGCACCTTGACCTGGCTTTGCCCGGGGTGTAGCGCAAAATACGCCAGCGCCCACACCAGCTGAGCGGCGGAAAAGACCCCGCGGTCGTGGCGCAGGGGGTACAGGCCGCAGCGGCCCACGTGTTCGTCTAAAAGCGCGCGGGAGAGTTCCTCGGGCTGACGGGGTTGCACGCGTTCGCTCACCGTGACCACGTCCACCCATTGCACTCCAGTCAGCGCCTTGGCCTCTTGGAGGTAGCGGGTGAAGGCCGCCAAGGCCGCTTCGCGATTGGCGGCAGAGCGGAGAGGGGCGGCTTTCTCCTCCGCCGGGGTGCGTCCCCCGCCGAAGTTGACCGCGTCCCAAAATTGCGTGGTGACCAGTTCGGTAGGATGCATCATCAGGCAAAAGAAGCTACCCTCAGGGATTTCCTCCTCCACCCGCTTTAGGCGCTGCAGGGCCGCCTCCAGATTGTCGGGCAGCCCGTGCAGAAAGGGAAGCGGCGTCGGCACGGGAGGAGAGAAATGCAAGGTCCCGCCCAACCACACCGGTTGCGTCAACGGAACCAGGTAGCTGTTCAGCGCCTCGCTGAAGTATATCGAAATGCCGAGCTGGGGCAGGGCTTCTGCGGCTTGAGGAACCCAGTTGGCCCCAGGTTGGGTGAAAAACTTAGGTGGCGCCACCGCCCGAGCCACGGCCTCGACCCCCACCCGCTCCCGCTCGACGAAGCGTTGGACCCCCGGTTCGAAGTCTAACTGCTCCAACTCTTCCGCCAACGTGGGGTGCCGGCTGTGGGTGGCCGAGTGAAAGCCGACGGCCTTGTGACGTCCCGCCTGGCGCAAAACCGCCTCCTCCCCCCGGCCTACCATCGCCGTCACCTTTTCGCCGACAAAGCCTAGGGAGGCGGGGAGATGCAGCGATTCCAGCCGGTCTAACATGGCCTGCAACGCCTGATCAGATTCAGGAGTGAGGAAGTCCTCGATATCCAGTCGAATCAGCCCATACCTCACCGACAGCACCTCCGCACGGCGTGCAGGGAGAGCTGGTAGAGCTCGAGGTAGGCGTCGGCCTCCGCCACCAGGGAATGGCGGCGCAAGATGCGAGCGCGCGCCTGTTCCCCCAGTCGGCGCCCGTCCAACTGTCCTTGCAACAGCGCAGCGGCCTTGGCGACAAACTCCGCCTCGGTATGATACAGCAAGCCGTTGACCCCGTCTTCGATGAGGTATCGGTTGCCGGCGATGTCGGTGGCGATCACCACCGCCCCGGTGGACATGGCCTCCATCAAGGCATTGGAGACCCCTTCGACCAACGAGGTGTTGAGCACCAGGTCCGCCGCTCGGTACCAGCTGGGCATTTCCGCCGCCGGCACCTCCCCCAACAGCCATACCCAGCTGCGGTCGCGCGCCGCCTCGAAGAGGCGCTGACCCTCAGCCAAATCCCGAATCGGTCCCGCCACCACCAAGGTGACCGGTAGGCCCGAAACCTCGCGCAGCTGCTCCACCAAGGTGACGGCCCAAGCCGAGCGCTTGACCGGCCGGATGCCCCCGGCCAGCAACACCATCGGATGGGGCACCGTCCGCTCCGCCGGCCCGGGGCTGAAGAGCTCGGTGTGCACCGCGGGAGGGATCACGCGGATGACGCTGGCCCACTCCGGGGCATCCTGCAAGAGGCGGGCGCGTGCATCTTCGGTAAACACGGCGTGAAACGCGACGTGGGCCAGCGCCCTCCGAAGGCGCTCTGGCTGTGCCACAAAGTCCTGCCACAAATCGGTTCCGGTCCAGGTGACGACGATTCGCTCGGGTTCGACTCCCCGCTCTACCAAGCCCATCCCGACTTTGGCCGCATTGAAGGCATGGTAGATATCGGCCTCACCCAGCTGCGCCAATCCTTCGTCCACGGTCACCGTGACTCCGCGAGCCCCCAACGCTCCCGCCAGTCGCGCCGCAGAGATGCGGTTGCCGCCCGTAGGCGGCGTATCCTGAGGGATGATGAGTCTAACCTTCACGCAGTCGTCCACCCCTTTCCTGGCCCTCAAGACCGGTCCACCGCATGCGGTGGTGGCGCCTTGGCGGCGACAATCGATATCGCCAGTGTACCATCATTGGCTAGCGGGCGCCATCTTCTCCCAGGCTCTCCTCCCCGTCAGGAGGAGGGCTGGGCTGAAACCCGGGGGCCTGCAGCCCAGGCCGGCTGGTCAGTTGGAGAATTTGGTCTGCCCAACGGACATCTTCCAAGACCTCCGCCGGCAGGTAGAGCCGGCGCTCCACCTGGCGCTCGCGGGCGATCGCGTTGATGGGATGAGAGAGTCGGGACATTTCGGTCAGCCGGCCATCCTCGGGATTCCACAGAAAGAGCGCCCCTGCCTCGCCGTCTGGGTGCTCTTCCCCCAGGTAGTAGTCGTAGTAGACCGTCCCGCTCTCGTCGACCTCGCAGTAATAGCGGGGTTCGAATCCGGCCTCCGCCACCCAGGCCTCGATTTGGCGCAGTCGGTATGGGTCGGCCGAAGCGTAATCCCGGTACTTAAACAGCCGGCGATCCAACAGCCGGCCCGCCAAGTCACTTAGCACCGGGTCCGGCGAGCGGCGCCACAGACCAAAGGCGGTCATCAGAACAAAATCGTCCAAAGCCAAGTAGTCGTCTACCGCAAGCGGCTCGCCGGTCAATAGCTTTGCCAAGGCGGGATGCGGCACTTCCGGCAAACTCCCCTCCCGACTCAAGTCCTGAGCCCGTAGCAACGTCTTTTTGAGGACAATCTCCGCCGCCCGGCAGACCGGGTGAAAGTAGACCTGCCAGTACATGAAATAGCGAGCCAAGAGATAGGCCTCGACGGTATGAAGGCCTGAGCGCTTGACCACCAGTCGGTCTTTCCAAGGCACCAAAACCCGCAAGATGCGCGCCAGGTCAAACTTGCCGTAGTCGACGCCGGTGAACAGCGAGTCGCGCATGAGGTAGTCCAAGCGATCGGCGTCCAGTTGTCCAGAGACCAGCGAGACCACCAAGCGACTGGGGTGGCGCTTGGCCAACACGTCGGCCACTTGGCGGGGGAAGTCGTCGCCCACTTGCGCCAACACCTGGTGAACCTCGGAGTTGGCATCGAGGATGATCCGTTGCGACCAGCGCTCGTGGTGGGCGCCGAAGATGGGCTCCAAGGCGTGGGAGAAGGGGGCGTGCCCGATGTCGTGCAAAAGGCCGCTTACCGCCACCAGCTGGTCGTATTGGTGCGGCCACTCGTATCCGTTGCGGGTAAAGTGCGAGAGAATTTGGCGTATCACCTCATATACGCCGAGCGCGTGAGAAAATCGGCTGTGCTCGCCCCCCGGGTATATCAAGTAGGCCGTCCCGAGCTGGTGAATCCGGCGTAGGCGCTGGAGCTCCCGGGTGTTGATGAGGTCCCAGACCAACGGATCGTGGACATAGATATACCCGTGGACCGGGTCCTTGAAGACTTTTTCGCCTTCTCGCCACGGCATGGCCTTCCCCCCCAACCAGAACCCATGCACGGCGCGGGTCCGCACCGACATTCGACCGGAACCAGCCATCATCTCTGCTTTCCATCTTAACGCAATTCCCCGCCTCGACGTACCGGGTCGCCTGGGTGAGCAAGCAGGGGAAGTGGGTTGGAAGCGAACCCCCCTCTCTCTCCGCACATAGTATGGCGATGGTCTTTTCAGATCGTGCCGGCCCCTGCCAGCACTTATCTAGGAGGAATGTGATGCAACCCGCGAGCCCTCCCTCAAAGCCCCCCCGTCCTCGTCCGATGCGTCCCCCCTGGACCTGGCTGGCCATCATCGGCCCTGGCGTCCTGGGCTTGGCCGCCGACAACGATGCAGGCGGGATGTTGTCCTATCTCTTGACCGGGGCGGCGCATCACCTGATCTACTTTTGGTTAGAGCTCGCGGTCATGGCTCCGATCACCTACCTCGTCCAGGAACTGGCCCTCCGGGTTGCCCTGGCCACCCGCCAACCCTACGGGCGCCTGCTGGCCATCCGCTTCGGCTCCCGTTGGGCCGCCGTCAACGGCGCCATCTTGTTGGGTCTCAACTTGTGCAACCTGGTGACGGAGTTTGTGGGCATGGCGGCGGCGCTGAATTGGTTCGGCCTACCGTGGACGGCAGCGGTTTGCGCCTCGCTGGCCTTGGTGGCGGCGGTCACCACCCTCTATCGACGTTACGGGAGTTTGGAGCGTCTGTTGCTGGTCTTGGCCGGGCTCAACCTGGCCTGGGTGGCAGCCCTCTGCCTCAGCCCGCTGACGGTCAGCCGAGTCACCGACGCCCTGATCGGCGGAAGCTCGGCCAACCTCGGCTTCTTGGGGTTGGCTCTGGCCGGCAATGCCATCGCCCCGTGGATGATTTATTGGCAACAGAATGCGGTCTGGGCGGGCAAGATCGAATCGTTGGCCCAAGGGCGGACCGACATCCGCATCGGGGTGTTCGCTCAAGTGGCGATGGCGGCGTTGGTGATGTTAATCGGCGGGGTGGCCAGCACCCCGGCCGATTGGTCCCACCCCTTGGCCTGGTTGGCCAAGGAGGCCAATCCCTGGGTGGCGCGAGCGTTTGCCCTGGGCCTTTTTGACGCCGGATTTATGGCCGCGTGCACCATGACGTTGGCCGCGGCCTGGATGCTGCGCGAGACGGTGGCACCGGCCAACCTGGCTCCGGACCGGCGGCGGGAGACGCCAACCCAGGGTCAGGCCGGCCCTATCCATTGGGCCACCTTGGTGGGCGCGGCGGCGATTACCCTCTGGCCGGGGATCAACCCGGGAGCGGTGGCCCTGTGGGCTCAGGCCTTCAGCGCCCTGTGGATGCCGGCCAGTCTCATTTTCTTGGGGTTGATCGCCCAGGATTCCCGCCTGATGGGGGCGATGCGGATGCGCGACCGGCGTCGGCTGGGGTTGGCCGCGGCCACCCTGCTCTTCCTGACCTTGGCCGTCTGGACCTTGAGGAGCTCCCTGTAGACCCGGGTCGGCTAAGACCGCGGCCGAGGCGCGCTCATGCGCTATCATGGACGAGGGGCGCCCACGAGTACGCGTCCCCTCAGGCCGAGCTAGGCTTCCTGGCCGACCTACGGTCGTCCCAGGGGTGCGGACAGAGAGGAAGGAGTCGGTTGCCATGTCTGTCGCCACGGTCCTTCAGTACCTAGACCAACAACGTTCCCGCCATCTCGCCGAGCTCATGGAGTTTTTGCGATTCCCCACCGTCTCCACCGAGTCGCCCCATCACCAGGACCTGCAACAGGCGGCCGATTGGCTCTGCGCCCGCCTGGAGCAAGCGGGCCTCCGGGCGGCGGTCAGCCCCACCGGCGGGCATCCCGTGGTGATCGGACGCAGCCAAGTCCAAGCCGATCGCCCCACCGTGCTAGTGTACGGGCATTACGACGTCCAACCGGTCGACCCCCTTCCGCTCTGGCGCCGCCCACCTTTTGAGCCGGCCGTGGACGCAGGCTATCTCTATGCCCGAGGGGCGAGCGACGACAAGGGCCAGTTCTTTCTCCACGTGATCGCGGCCGAGGCGTGGCTGAAGACGATCGGTGAGCTTCCGGTCAACCTGATCCTGCTCTGCGAAGGGGAGGAGGAGATCGGCAGCCCCCACCTACCGGAATGGATTGCCGCCCACCGAGCCGAGCTAGCAGCCCAGGTGGCGGTGGTTTCCGACACCCCGATGTTAGGGCCGAACCTTCCGGCCATCTGCTACGGACTGCGCGGCCTCCTCACCGCCACCCTCACCGTCTTGGGGCCGGACCATGACCTTCACTCGGGCGTATTTGGTGGGGCGGTGGCCAATCCGGCTCACGTCCTGGCAGAGATCCTCGCCTCGTTTCACGACGCCTCGGGCCGGGTGGCGGTAGAGGGCTTTTACGATTCGGTACTCCCCCCAACCCCGGAGGAGCGGCGCCGCATCGCCGAACTGCCCTACGCGGAGGAGCGGTTTTTGGCCGAGGCCGGGGTGAAGCAAGGGTTTGGCGAGCCGGGATATGACAGCCTGGAACGGGCCTGGATGCGGCCCACCCTGGAAGTCAACGGCATTGCCTCCGGCTTTCAAGGCGAAGGCTACAAGACCGTCATTCCCGCCCGCGCCGAGGCCAAACTGAGCTGTCGGCTGGTCCCCGAACAGGCGCCGGAGGAGGTCTTTTCCGCACTGGAACGCCATGTAAACCAATTTGTACGCCCGGGCATCTCGGTCCGGTTAGTTCGGGGAGAGGGCGCGCCCCCTTCCCTGTTGCCGGTCGACCACCCCGCGGTAGCCGCCGCCCAGCGGGCGGTCGAGGCGGTGTGGGGCCAGGCCGCCAGCCTGATTCGGATGGGCGGCTCGATTCCAATCGTCGACACTTTCGCCCGAGTCCTCGGCGTGCCCACCCTGTTGCTGGGATTTGGCCTTCCCGATGACCAGTTTCACGCCCCCAACGAACGCTTCGCGCTGGACAACCTGTGGCGGGGGGCCAAGACGGCCGCTGCCTTGTTGGCCGAACTTGGCCAAGCTGGCGTAGATGCCAATCCAGGTTAGGTGTATCATCCATTTCGGAACGCTGGTTGCACTTCAGAAACCGCAGCACGGGAGGAATGGGGATGTCCACCACCTGGACGATGGAAGGGTTTATTCGACTGGCCCACGCCCTCATGGCGCGCAGCCCCTACCCGGAGACGGGCCCCCAGGCGGCTGGGTGGTCGCCCATTGGCCGCGAGGATGCGCTGCGGTTGATCTTGGACCTCGAACACCTGCTCTTTCCGGCGCAATTCCCGGCCCGCCCCGAGGCCGCCACCGCAGCGCCGGAGCGGGTCTACCGACTTGGGGAGTTCGTCTGGAGGCTTACCTTCGCGATTTTACGGGCCCAAGAACGGGTGTTGGGCCAGGTGGCCGACACCCATCTTGAGCAAGCTTTCCGCACTGCCTCCGCCGTGGCAGAAGAACTGCCGGCCCTACAGGCGATGCTCTGGGAAGACGTGGAGGCGGCCTATGCCGGAGATCCGGCCGCGACCAGTCGAGAGGAGATTATCGCCACCTATCCCGGTTTTTACGCCATCATGGTGTACCGGCTGGCTCATCTGCTCTACGAGGCGAGGGTTCCGCTGCTGCCCCGTTTGATGACCGAAGTGGCCCACAGCCAGACCGGGATCGACATCCATCCTGGGGCCAAAGTGGGACCCCGCTTTTTCATCGACCACGGAACCGGAGTGGTCATCGGGGAGACCACGGTGATTGGAGCAGGGGTCACCCTGTATCAAGGGGTGACGCTGGGGGCCTTGAACTTTCCCCACGACCAAAACGGGCAAATTATTCGCGGGCAGAAGCGCCACCCCACCATTGAAGACAACGTGGTGATCTACTCTGGCGCGACCATTTTGGGCGGCGATACGGTGGTAGGAGCAGGGAGCATCATCGGCGGCAACGTCTGGTTGACCCATAGCGTGCCGCCAGGCAGCAAGGTCTTAGCGCAATCCCAAATCTCGCTACGGGCCCCGCGGTCTCAGGATCCGCCTACCTCGCCGGCCAGTGAGGAGCAGGGCTGAACAGGGGAGAAGCATATGCAGACCATTCACGACAACAAACCGCCGATTTCGTTAGGACAGGCCAGCCTCTTCGTCGACCTGATCTTCTGGCATCCCCAGGAGAAGGACCTACGGCCGTTGGTCAGCCTGTTGGAACGGTATCACCTGGGAGAGCGTTCCCAGACGGTCGAGTGGTTGAACAAATTTACGCTGCGTCTGAGCATGTGGAAAGGCCGGTATTGGTATTTCCTCTCCGACGCGGAGTGGAAGGAGGCCGCACAAGACCTCATCGCCTTCATTAAAGAGGTCGCGCACATTTATCGCCCCTCCCGGATCGAGTACGACACCCGGGCCTTTTCCTTAGGCGTCCGAAAGCGGGTGCGGCGCGAGCTTCAGCCGGTGGAGCGCCTGGTAGAGGCGCCCCCCGCCCACGACCGACCGGTGTGGTGGGTGTTGCGAACCTAAGCGCGGCGGTCGTACATAGCCCCTCCCCCTACCGTCGCATACTACCGGCGAAGAGAGGGCGGAAGGGAGATAGGGTTGTGGACGACGCCTCTTGTCAATGCGGGGAGCAGGCGATGGCCTTCTGCCCCGACTGCGAGCGCCCGATGTGCGCGGAGCATCGCTGCGCCAGCTGCGGGCGTTGTGAGGACGACTGTTTGTGCCGGTTGCGCTGGTGGACCCCGGATTGGTTCATCTAGACGGCGGTCCGGCTGCCGACGACGGCTTTAAGAAGGCTCCCAACGTCGGAACCTGCGCCGAGGCGGCGTGCCCCAGATAGGGAAGGTGCCACGCCGCCTCGATCGTCTTCAACAGCGCGTAATGGTCGGCCCATACCGGTTTGACCAAGGGATGCGGGCCCTCTCGGGCCAAGATGAGCAACGGCGCCAAGCCCCCTCCCACTCGACCCAGCCATGGAATCCCCCACACCGCCGGCGCCTCGGGACCGGCGAGAAAATAACGGCGCACCTTTCCGGGCGTCGGCCATCCCCCGGGATAGTCGGTCTCATCCCAGGTGATAAAGATCACGGCGTTGCCTTGCCAGCCTTTGGAGTGGAGAATGCGCGGAATCCAGGTGGCAAGAAACCGATCGCCGGCGGCGATGAGCTCGGTGGTGCGAGACGCCGGGCAGCTGGCCCCCGCCGCGTTGGGTTGTCCGTGCATATCGTGGCAAAGGTTCGGGACCAAGAAGACGAACTGCGGCAGCTGGCCCGAGTCCAATTCCTGGGCAAACGTGGAAAGCGGCACCACGTGGGCCCGCGCCCTCGGCGATTCGGCCACCGACCTCAACAGCAGGAAGGGGTCGTGCTTTTTGGCGTACAGCGCCTGGATGGGCATGGCGGTCGGACGGGCCGGGTTGCCGGGAGGATACCAATTTCCCTGGTAGCCGGGAGCAGGCAAGCTTTCCATCACCGCCTGCCAGCTGATGTGATGTTGCTCCAACTGGTCCACCAGCGACGGTCCGGAAAACCGCTGCGTCGGGTTGTCGCTGTGACTGCCAAAGGTGCGGCCGGTGAGCATCGCCACGTAGTTGGGCAGGCTGGGGTGGGTGACCCCGTAATAATCCGGGTCATAGCCCCAGGTTTGCGCCAGTTGGTGCAGGTAGGGCGCCGCCGGGTTGTTGAGCACCCGATTCTGGCCCTGGTTCTCCATCACGATCAGCACCACGTGAGAAAACGGCGCAGGAATCGGCTGGGGAGCCGGCGAGGACAGCGGCTGGGGCAGAGGGGCCAAATAGGCCAGCCACACCGCCAAGGCTGCCACCAAAAGGCCAATCGCCGCGGTGCAAAGACGGCGCACCCAGATGCGGCTTTGCATTGAGCTCCCTCCCTGCGCATGGACCGCCGGCTTTGGCTTGGCAGGCCGAGCGCGCTTGACTATGCTAATGCAGTACACTTCCCTTGAGCATACCTTGCACATACCCTGGACTCAACGTGGGGCGAAGTCGGTTCAGAAGGGAGAGGGAGCGTGGCCAGAAAACCAAGACGGCGAGTGCGCGCACGCGCATGGTGGCTCCTCGCGTTGGTCGCCGCGGCGGCCATGGCCATCATCCGAGGATTGGCCCCCACCCAAACCTCCCATCCGGCGGCCCGGCTCGCTGCTCCCCGGACGCCTACCGCCAGCCCGGCGCTCTACCGCTGGCGCCGGCTGACTTGGCAGCTGCCCAAGCCGCTCGAGGGCCTGGCCGCCGCCCCCGCGGCGTCGGGTATCGCGGTGGCCGGAGGGCTCTCTTCCACCGCAACGCTCGACGAGGTCTGGGTCCTCGGCCCCAACGGCGTTATCCACCAAGCCACTCTTCCTCGTCCCGTGCACGACGCCGCCGCGGTAAGCGTGGGAGACACCTTGTGGGTGTTTGGCGGGGGCGTGAGCACCTCTGAAAACCTGGTGCAACGGGTTCCCCTGGGGTCCTCCTCGGCTGGCCCGAGCCCCTCCCCATCGCTCTTCAGCATGCCGCAGGCCTTATCGGACCTCGCCGCCGTGCGGATCGGAAATGACGCCTACCTCATCGGGGGTCACGACCAAGGCGACCCGTTGAACACGGTTTGGCGTTATGACCTGTCCTCGCAGGAGGCGCGACCTTTTGCCCACCTGCCCCAGGGGGTGCGCTATGCCGCCGCTGCCGCAGGCGATGGGCGACTTTGGGTGGTAGGAGGGCAGACGTCCACCGGGCTCTCCCGCGCCGTCTGGACCGTCGACCCGTCCACCGGGACGGTGTCCTCGGGCCCCCCGTTGCCGTCCGGTCTGGAATACGCGAGCGCAGTGTGGTTCGCCCACGCGCTTTGGGTGGTTGGGGGAAAGACGGCCGCCGGGTGGACCAACCAAACCTGGGTCTATACCCCCGGCACGGCCGGATTCCAACCGGGTCCGGCCTTGCCCGAGCCCACCGGTTACGGCGCGGCGGTGGCGAACGGAGGACGTCTGTGGTGGATCGGCGGCGTCCGCCAAGACCAACCTAGCGCCAGCCTCTTTGTCTTGGAGCCCGTAAAAAAATAAGCCGCCATGCGTACCCGCTGGCGGCACTTCCGGCGAGTCGACCCGTAAGCCGAGTTCTGTTTACGGTGTTCATCTATCTAGGATGTTGGTTGCCCAACACCTCAAGCGACCAACCCGGGGAGTCAGCGAGCAACCTCATTCTCCCCCTATTTGGTCTTGCTGCGGGTGGGGTTTACCGAGGGAGCCAGTCACCTGGTCCCTAGTGCGCTCTTACCGCACTGTTTCACCCTTACCGCCTGGATGAACCAGACGGCGGTTTGTTTTCTGTGGCACTTTCCTTAGGGTCGCCCCCACTGGACGTTATCCAGCACCCTGCTCTGCGCAGCTCGGACTTTCCTCGGGCGGCCTTGCGCCGGTCGCCCGCGAACACCCGGTCGACTCGCACGAACCGGACTTATATTTTCGCTCCGCAGGCCCTGGACGTCAAGCCGAGCCGCGGGGTGACTTTTTGGATCCGCTAGGAGCGTCGAACCAGGGATTTGATCGCCTCCACGGCCGCACGGTCGGCGATTTCGTTCAATCGATTGCCGGCGTGTCCTTTCACCTTAACCCATTTGACGTGCCGCTCCTGCGCCAGCCGCCACAGCTCTTGCCACAAATCCTGGTTTTCCACCGGCTGGCCTTTGCTGTTTCGCCATCCTCGGCGGCGCCAACCGGAAAACCAGTCTTGCAGGAAGGCGTTGACGACGTACGCCGAATCGCTGTAGATCGTCACCTCGGCACCGGCCGGGGTGCGCTTGAGCCCTTCGATGACGGCCGTCAACTCCATGCGGTTGTTGGTGGTTTCTGGGTCGGCGCCGGCAATCACGGTGCCGTCGGCAAACACCGCCGCCCAACCGCCCGGCTGTCCGCCCGGTTTTTGATTGTTCGAGCAGGCGCCGTCGGTGTAAATTTCGTAAGCCATGGCTAAAAAGACTCCTCCCACAGGCGCCGCATCCCCTCCAACAGGAAGCTCCCCGGCGGGTGAACAATCAGCGGAATCGCGTGGATGCCCAAGAGCATCCGCTCCCGTGGCTCCGCCCACTCGCAGTGCACCGCCTGGGGTCGGCGGCGCAACGCCTGCGCCGCCAGCTGAGCGTCCAGCTGGTCGCACCACCACTCCCCATCGACCTCGCGACCGAGTGCCACTTTCATCTCGTTGGCCAGGGGAATCCAGTCGTAGGCCACCTCCTCGTAGGGGTGCACGGCGAGCAACCGGCTCTCAACGCGGTCCTTGAGCCACAGGGGAACGATGGTCTCCAGCCTCCATTCCGCAACCCGCTCCAGCCGTCCGACCTCCCCCAAAAACGGATGCGACCCGGTTAGAGGAAAGAACGTTCCTTCCCCAGGAGCGGCAAACGTGCAGTGGCTATAGTTGCCGATGTGTCCCGCGCCGGCCTCACCTAGGGCCTGGCGAACCGTTTCCAGGTGGGAGGCGGGAACGTAAGTCACGAGCTTTAAAAACGGCCGCCACCGGTAATCCAGCGCCAGTGGATTGCCGCCCACGGCCGCCGCCAACGCCCGCAGGCGACCAAACCGCCCCAATCGCGGGCTTGAGGCCTCCAATCCCCACACCCCTAGCTGCGGCCCGGGACCTGGCGATATTGCCACCAATTGAGGGTTGTCAACCTCGCTCAAGTGTTCGATCGCCTCGAGGTCCGGCCCTAGGCGTTGGTACAGTTCCGCTCGCCCCATGCGCGCATTTCCTCCTCCAACGCGTCGAAAAACCGAAGCTCCTCTGGTCGGGGGCGCCTTGCCTGCTCCCGTTGACGCCACAGTTCGCGCAACCAGGCTGCGTAGCCGGGCTCGGTGCGAAATTCCACCGGAAGCAGCGGATGCCAACGACTGCGAACGGCATTTCGCTGCACCATCCAGGTGGGATAAAAGCGGCCCTTCTCCACCACCAGGCCGACGTTTAACAAACGCCACGGCCCGGTTGCCAAGACCGCCCGCAAGCGCCGCCACCCTTGCATCGGCTGGACGATCACGGTCAGGTTCGGGGGGGCCGGCTGTAAGATCCGGGCGATGGTGACCCCTCCCATGCCGGCGATCACCGCCAGTGGCGGCAGGGCGGCAAACGCGCGCAGCCCATCGCCGGCGACCACCTGGATATCGTAACCTGCCACCGACTCGGTGAGATGCTGAACTCCCTGCGGTCGCAGTTCACTGGCCCACACCTTATGGCCCAACCGGACCAGGTAGCGGCTGAGCCGCCCTGCTCCGGCGCCGACGTCGGCCACTTCGTGAAAAGGCCGGCACCATCGCGCCACCAATGCCAGCCGTGCTTCCAGCAATCTCGCCACCGCCTTTGCTTGTTGTGGGCGCGTCTCCCATCTGAGTATACCGCCGCGGCATCACCGCTCGCCCTCCTTCCGGGCCGATGCATTGGGCTGCCGCAAAACCCGCCCGGGACGTCTTGACAGCCAGCGCTCCCTTTGCTACCATCGGGGCGAACGACATTCCTCGATAGCTCAATTGGTAGAGCACCCGGCTGTTAACCGGGTGGTTGCAGGTTCGAGTCCTGCTCGAGGAGCC
>JAIMAE010000162.1 GCA_023512105.1 Bacillota bacterium
GCGGGGTCGGTGGTCTTTCAGGAGGCGGCCCCGGTGATCCTGGTCAACACCGGGCAGAGCGCCTTGCCGGCGGCGGCGTATCAAGCCATGCAGGCGGCGCAGATCCAGCAGGTGGTGATCTTGGGGGGACCGGCGGCGGTCAGCCCCGCCCTGCAGCAGGCGATGGCTCAAGCGCTGCCCACCGTGGCCATCCAGCGCTACGGCGGGGCCACCCGCAATGCGACGGCGGCGGCCTTTGACCAGGCGTACTTTGGCCCGTCCCCGGGCGGGGCGGTGCTGGCCGCCAACGGCGGGGGCGGCGGCTCGTTTGTGGATGCCTTGGCGGCGGCGCCCCTGGCGGGCGTCAACGGGGTGCCCATCCTGCTCACCAATCCGACCGCCCTGCCCGCCAGCACGGCCGGCTATTTGACCGGGATGGCCGCCAACCAACCGATCTGGGTGATGGGCGGGTCGGCGGCGATCGCCGACCAGGTGCTGGCCGGTTTGAGCTCTTCAAGCAGCAGTTTGGCGGCCTCGAACGCAAGCGGGGGATAGGGAACTAGCGAAGTGGTTCGGGGGAACCGGGGAGCTTCGGCTCTCCGGTTCTTCTCTGCGTTCGGCGGGGTTGGTGAGCGGCCTATGGTTTTGGGCGCCGGAGGTGTCGGCCCACCTTGGTCCGGATTAAGGCCTCGACGTCTTCCCAATCCTCTGGGGTCAAGACGGCTATGGCCAGTCGCCATTCCTCGGGGTGCATGCCATAGGGATGAGGCAGCTCGGCGACATTGGTGAGATCGCGGTAGCCGGCCGCTTCTAGGACGACATTGGTATCCAACTGCAGGACCGGGGCGAGGCGGCGCAGCACCTCGGGGGCGGGAGGACGTCGTTCGCCCCGTTCGATCCGGGAGAGGTAGGAAGGGCTCATTCCTACCGACGCTGCCACTGCGTGCAAGGAGAGTTTGAGGCGTTTTCGCGCGGTGCGCAAGAGGGCGCCGAGCTCCCGCCACTTTTCGTTGTACTCCATACGCTCATGGTATCGCCCTTGTTGCCTATAGGCAATTTTTCTTCTATATTTGCCTACACTGCAAAAAGCCGGTATGATCTTGCCAAATAGGCAAAAGGTGACGGCCATGGCGACATTGCGGGTCAATGTTTCGGCGTTCCGGCGACTGATGGAAGAACGCGGTTGGAATGAACGCGATCTCGCAGCCCACATGGGTTTGGCACCCTCTTACGTCAACCGAGTGCTTAACGCCAAACGCCAACCGGGCGGAAAATTCATGGCCGGGGCGTTGGCTTTGGGCATGCGGGTGGAGGAGGCCTTCATCGTCGAGTTGGACGACCCCAAGGGCGAGCCCAGGCCAGACCGAAGGACCGCCGACGATGACCCGAAAGGGCCATTTTGATTCGACATTTTTCCGCGCAACGCTCGGACGTGGTATGATCCACCTTAAGACAGAAGGTAGGTCTCCCCGTGCGAGGTGAGAGCGTGCAGTTCCAAGTTCTCGGGGTCAACCATCACACCGCCGACGTGGCTGTGCGCGAGCGTCTGAGCCTGGGCCCGGATCAGGTGGCCGCCTCCTTGGCCGCTTGGGCCCGCCGGTTTCCGGACGTTCCCCTGGTCATACTTTCGACCTGCAATCGGACGGAATGGTACACCGAGCAACCGGTGGACGAGGAGACCCTGACCCAATTTTGGGCGCAAGCGGTGGACTTGGCAGGCTGGGAAGAACCGCTGCGTTCGGCTTTGTATCGCTACGGGGGAGAGGTCGCGGCTCGTCACTTGTTTCGGGTGGCGGCGGGATTGGATTCGGCGGTGCTCGGGGAATCCGAGATTTTGGGACAGGTCAAGCAGGCTTGGTTGGTTGCCCAGTCCACCATGGCGCTTGGCAGTTTGAATCGGCTGTTTGCCGCCGCCGTGCGGGTGGGGAAACGGGCCCGGCACGAGACCGGAATTGGGAAGAACGCCCTGTCGATCGGGCATGCGGTGGTGGAGCTGGCGGAACGGGTTTTGGGTTCACTCCACTCCCGCCAAGCCCTGATCGTAGGCGCCGGGGAGATGGCCGCCTTGGCCGGCCGTCACCTCAAGACCGCGGGGATCGGGGGGATCACCGTAATCAACCGCACCCCCGAACGGGCGCAGGCCCTGGCGGAGGAGTTGTCGGGCCGAGCGTATGGGTTGACGGCGTTGCCGAAGCTGCTCTTCCAACACGACGTGGTGGTGGCGGCGACCGCCTCCCCGCTCCCCTTGGTGACAAGAGCGGTGGTCCGGGAAGCCTATGGCCAGGGGATGGGACGTCGCCACCGCTTTTGGTTTGACCTCGGGGTGCCGCGCAACATCGAGCCCGGAATCGATGGACAGCTCGAGGGGCTGTTTCTCTACGACATCGACGATGTGCGAGGCGTAGTGGAGGCCAATCGGCGCCTTCGCCTGCGCGAGGTCGAGGCGGTCGAGCGGATTTTGGAGGAGGGGCTTGTAGGCTTGAAAGAGGAGCTCGGTGCGCTCGAGGCCGGCCCGCTGATCCGGCTCCTGCGGCAAAAGGCCGAGCGGATTCGCCAGGAGGAGATCGACCGCGCCTTTGCCAAGTTGCCGGCGATGACCCCTGAGGAGCGGGCGGTGTTTGACCAGACCACCCGGCTCATCCTCAACAAATTCCTCAATGACGCCATGGTCAGCCTGCGTCAGTGGGGCCAGGACGACACCAAGCATCAGTATCTAGAAGCCGTGCGCGAGCTTTTCCGGCTGAGCGAGGGGAGTAGCGAGGCGCCGATGGCGGGACCTTGGACGCTGGCCAAGTCGGAAGGATAGCCTTCCTTGCTCGGTAGCGCGCTTCTGGCAATCACCGGAATCGCCTACGGCGCCGGGACTTGGTGGGCGGTGGCGGCCTTTTATGAACCCTGGCGTCAGCGCTGGGCCTACGGGTTGGCGTGGGTTGGCTGGCTGGCGGAGACCGGGTGGCTGGGCTGGTCGGCCTATGCGCTTGGCGGCACCGCGCTGTTTACCTTGGATCGCTGGCTTGGACTCTTGGAGTGGTTGAGCCTGGCGGTCTTCTTTGTGTTTGCGTCCCGGCGAAATTGGGAGACGGTTTTGGGATTTCTCTTGCCCGTCATCTTTTTGCTGTGGGCGGTCGGGATCCTCACCGCCTCGGCGCGCAGCCGACCCGACGTGTTGGGGGCGCTCTTGGTCTTGCACATTCTGTTGGCCGCCTTGGCCTATGTGGCGCTGTTGCTCTCGGCCTTGCTGGCCACCATGTACACCGAGAAGGAGCGGGAGCTTCGGCGCAAGCACGTCCGCCTCTTCTACTACCGACTGCCTGCGCTGGAATCCATGGACGGCCTTTCTGCCTCACTGATCACCGCCGGGGTGGTGCTTTTGATGGCCGCCATCTTCACCGGGGCGGTGTGGGAAAAAGAGGTCAGCGGGCGGTATTGGACCTGGAGCGCCAAGGAGATTTGGACGCTGGTGACCTGGGTGGCCTATAGCCTGTACCTGCTCGCGCGCTGGCGCTGGGGCTGGCGCGGCCACCGGGCGGCGGTGTGGGCGATGGCGGCCTTTCTGCTGGTGGTCGTCAACCTGTTTGCCATCAACGCGTTGTTTCCGGGGTTTCATGCCCTGGTGTTCTGAGCGGCCAAGACTGGGAAGACTGACCAGCAGGGGAGGAGACAGCGATGCGGACGATTCGAATTGGCACTCGCCAAAGCGCCTTGGCCTTGGCCCAGGCCCAGATGGTACAGGCGGCGCTCAGCCGACACGGCTACCGGGTGGAACTGTATCCCATGACCACCGCCGGCGACCGGATGGACCAAGCGATGGGGCGCCTGGAGGGACAGGGGTGGTTTACCGGCGAGCTCGAGCGCGCGCTGGTGGAGGGGCGGATCGACCTGGCCGTGCATTCGCTGAAGGACGTGCCGACCCGACTGGCCGAGGGGATGGCGATCCTGGCTTACTCTGAACGAGAGGACCCGGCCGATGCCTTTGTGCCGCGGATAGCGGGGCGGCGGTTGGACGATTTGGGGCCGCATCCCAAGGTGGCCACCGCCAGTGTCCGGCGGGCCTGCTGGTTGAAGGCGCACCTGTCCGGAGTAGAGGTGGTGCCGGTGCGCGGCAACGTGCCCACCCGCCTGGCCAAGCTGGAGGCCGCGGATTGGGACGGCCTGATCTTGGCTGCGGCGGGGCTGGTGCGCCTTGGGCTGGCCGAGCGCATCGGCGAGCGGTTGGACCCTCGCCACTGGGTACCCGCCCCTGGCCAGGGCATTTTGGCGGTCGAGGGGCGGGCCGATGACATGTTTTTGCGCGAAGCCTTGGCGGCCAGCGTGCATCATCCAGGGATGGCCAAGGTCGCGACCGCAGAGCGGGCGGTGCTGACCGCACTCGGAGGTGGCTGCGAGCTTCCGCTCGGCGCCTACGCCTGGATCGATGGCGGGGTGCTTCACCTGGTCGCGGCCTTGGGCAATCTCACAGGCCAGGTGCAGCGGGAGGAGGAGGCGGCCCCGCTGGTCGGAGATGGGGAGGGACTGGGCCTTCGGGTCGGCGAGCGCTTGCGGCGTTGGCGGGAGGCGGGATAGGACGTGGAGGGGACAGCGCGCCAGGTCTGGATCCTGCGCGAGAGCCGAAGGCTGGTGGAGGCCTTTGCCTCCTTAGGCGAGCGCGGGTGGGAGGTCGTGGTGGTGGAGGTGGCCGCGGTGGTGGCTGCCCCCGGCTCACAGCTGGCCGAGGCGCTGTCGCGACTTGACCACTACCATCTTTTGGTGTTGACCAGCCAGGAGGCGGTGGCCCAGCTGTCGGCCCAAGCGCAGGCGATGGGGATCTCGCTTGCCGGCTTCCGAGGCCAGGTGGCGGCAGTCGGCGAGGCCACCCGGCGCGCCGCCCAGGCGATGGGGCTTGCCGTCGCCATCACCCCCGAGCAGGGCTTTAGCCAAGCGGGACTGATCCAGGCGCTCTCCCAGACGGCGCTGGAGGGGCGGCGGGTGCTGTGGCCGCGCGGCGATCGGGCAGCTCCCGCTCTGGCCGAGGCCCTGCGCAGCCAAGGGGCCATCCTGGAGGAGGTGGTGGTCTACCGCACCGAGCCGCGGGTGCTGAGTGCCGAGCGGCGAGGGGACTTGCGAGAGGGACAGGTGCGGGCGGTCGTCTACACCGCGCCCTCCCAGGTGCGCTTTCTCTGCCAACAGCTAGACCCGTTGGAGCTTGAGGTCTTGCGTGAGACCCTGGCCTTTAGCATCGGGCCCGAGACCAGCCGGGCGCTCTCCCAGTGGCGGATCAACGTAGCCGGGGAGGCTTCTCCCTCTTCGTATGCCGGGCTGGCAGAGCTGGTCAGTCGCCGGCTTGGGCCGATCCTCCCCTAGTTTGGCCTTTCCATGCGTTTTCTTGCGCCGTGTGATACCATGGGCACGAAGAGAAGAGCGAAGGACCGAGGGGGAGGACGATGTTTCCAAGAGAACGGCCGCGGCGGCTTCGGCGCACCCCAGGGATTCGGGCGATGGTGCGCGAGACCCAACTGCAGGTAGAACAGCTCATCTATCCCCTGTTCATCCGGCCGGGGAGCGGCATCCAGCAGCCGATTGCCTCGATGCC
>JAIMAE010000163.1 GCA_023512105.1 Bacillota bacterium
CTCGGTTGCTTTCTCGGGCCTAAGAGGCGTGCGAGGCGTCAGAACCGCACGTGGGCCAAGAGCGCTCCCAGGATGGTAGTCAAGGTGGCGATGACGACGGTGACCCAGATGTTCACCCGGAACCCAAGCCGCTGTTCGAGGGAGTCAAACCGTCGGTCGATGTGTGCGAGCCGGTAGTCGATCTGCTCAAACCGCGTATCGATCTGTGCGAACCGCTGGTCGACTTGCGCGAACCGCTGGTCAATCTGCTCAAACCGCCCATCGATTTGTGCGAACCGCTGGTCGACCTGCTTAAAGCGCTGGTCGACTTGCGCGAACCGCTGGTCAAGCTGCTCAAACCGCGTATCGATCTGTGCGAACCGCTGGTCGACCTGCTTAAAGCGCTGGTCGATTTGCGCGAACCGCTGGTCGATCTGCTCAAACCGCCCGTCGATTTGTGCGAACCGCTGGTCGATTGCTCCTAATCGTTGGCCCACGTGGGCAAAGTGCTCCTCAAAGCGTTGCTCAAGGTGCACGAACCGCTCATCGAAGCGCTGTTCGAGATGCGCGAACCGTTCGTCGATCCGTCGCTCGTACTGGGCAAGGTGGTCGTCCAGGTAGGCCTTTTGTTCACTCAGGCGCACGTTGAGGTTGTCGTTGAGCTGCTGGATCTGGTTGCTCAACAACACCCAGGGCATTTCCACCAGGGCCCCGTGGGAAGTTTCGGGCGTCTCGGCCATTTACACCCCTTCTTTGGCCGTCGGTGCTCATCTCCCAGTATACCATCCCGGCGGGCGCGCCGCGCTGGGCGTCACCTTCTCGTCTAGCGGTCCCCTGGTATGCGCTATCGCCTTACCGGGGTCCGCGGCGGCTCCTGTTCCCTCGCCAAAATCATCCGTCTAACGAGCCTGATACCCCGAAGGTCGCGACGACCTGCGGCAGCGGCACCCAGGGCGGGGTGGCCGCCGCACTTCCGCCCCAGAGAGCCGTCGCTGCCTGTCCAAACGCCTCCGGTGGGGACCACGGCTGCCGCCACGGCCCCCTCGGGCACTGCATTTAAAGCACACAAGGCCGGGGGCAGAGTGGATGGAGCCTGAGACGACCTACCGCGTCGACGTTTTGGCCGAGGGCCTCTGGGAAAAGGATGGATGTCTGGGATGGAGCGCATTCTGGTCGACGGCATGGCGATCCCCGGGGGTGCAGAGTCGAAACGCAGGTCTATTGACAACCACCGCCTGCTACCACCACCGAATGTGTGCGTGGAGCTAAGGTTCCTCCGCCGCAGTGCCTTTTGGCGAGGTTGCAGATCTTTTTGTATACGACCAGCCGACCAGCAGACCCGGTGTGCTATTCCTTGATGACCGGCTTTTATCGCCACCGGCGGTCGAACGGATTGGGCGTCGCCGGCAACTCCCGAGGCTTCCGCAGCCATCAAAGTCTATCTGGCTTCGACTGTGGTATGTCCGCACCGTCCAGGATAGGCGCATATGGAATTTGAGATTTACTTGGACGCGCCGAGGGCAAGGTGCGCGGCGGGGGGCGCCGGCCGCGGGATTCGGTTTTGGCCCAGATGGCCCTCCCTACATCCTCCGTTTGGACCTAACGCCGGTTCGTGTGAACCTCTAACTTATTGGCCAGATCCTTGACGCGAAGTCCAGGAATGAGGTGGGTTCTCACTGGGGAATTGCCCGCCTTCACAACCAATCCGGAAACAAGTTCGTCTGAAGACGACGCGGGATGCTTTATTTCGGGGAAGCTTCCTTCCTGGACCGGCGCAAGCAAGGGAGTTCGCGCAGAGCACAGCGGACTGGCAGAACACGAGGAGGTATGGCAGCGCATGTTGACACGGGAAGAGAACGAGCGTCTGTGCCGGGTCGGGCCTGGCACGCCGATGGGGGAGACGCTGCGCCGCTATTGGATTCCGGCCCTCTTAAGCGAGGAGCTACCGGAGCCAGATGGGCCGCCGGTGCGGGTTCGCCTGCTGGGGGAAGACTTGGTGGCCTTTCGCGACACGTCCGGGCAGGTGGGGCTGGTCGACGAGTGGTGTCCCCATCGCCGGGCCAGCTTCTACTGGGGGCGCAACGAGGAGCACGGCATTCGCTGCGTTTACCACGGCTGGAAGTTTGACCGCACCGGGCGGTGTCTGGACATGCCCAACGAGCCGCCGGAGAGCCACTTCAAGGACAAAGTCCGCTTGCAGGCGTATCCGACCTGGGAAGCCGCGGGGATCGTGTGGACCTACATGGGTCCGCCGGAGCTTCAGCCGCCCTTGCCCGACTACGAGTGGGTGCGCGCTCCAAAGGGGTTCGTGTGGGTGTCCAAGACCTTGGAAGACTGCAACTGGATCCAGGCGATGGAAGGCGGTCTCGACACCACCCACTCGTCGTTTCTGCACAACTTGAATCTGCAGAACTTCCGAGCGCCGCGCACCCAGTCGACGGCGCCTCGGCTGGTGGTGGAGAAGACGGATTACGGCTATCGCTACTTCTCTTTACGGGAGCTTCGCGCCAGCGGGCAACGTTACATTCGCGGTTATCACTTCTTGATGCCGTTTCAACAGATGCGAGGAGAGACGGTAGACTTTCACACCGGCCAGCCGGCCAATCCCCCCTCGCTCAACGGACACCTCTGGGTGCCGCTGGATGACACCCACACCGCAGTCTACAACTGGATGCAGTCGGTGGATCCCAACCGGCCGATTTCCGAGGAGGAGTGGATTGCTCAGGAGACGTTCTGGGGGCGGGGGCCGGACGATGTGCTGCCGGGATACCGGCTCAAGCGCAACCGGTCCAACGACTACCTGATCGACCGCGAGGAGCAACGCACTCGCACCTTCTCCGGCATCAAGGGGGTCAACACCCAGGACTTCGCGCTACAGGAAACCATGGAGTACCCCTTCTCCGACCGGACCAAGGAGCGACTGGGCACCGCCGACGCGGCGATTATCGCCATGCGCCAGCTGCTGTTGGAGGCCTCTCGGGTGGTGGAGACGGGAGGAAGCCCGCGGGGACTCGACCCCTCCACCTATCGCCAGGTAAGGGCGTATGACCTGATGATCCCGGCCGACCAGGACTGGGAGGCGATTCGGGAACGGATGTTGGCGGTGTTTTAATCGCATCCAAAGGCGCCACGGGCCTCGCGAGGGGAGGCTCGTGGCGATTTTATGCCTCGAGGTTGAAGGATGAAAGGGCACCCGACGCAACGAAGGTCGGCATGGGTAAAGGCACCGCCCAACCCCATGCTCTCAGGCCAGAACCTTCAACCTTTCCAGATCCGGCGCAGGCGTGGAAAGACCAGAAGGTTTTCCCGCTGCAGGTGGGCGGAGAGGGTGCCGCGCAAGGATTGGGCGGCTTTGGCCAAGGCCGGCCCGGCCCCCACTTCCCCCGACTCGACCTCGGTCCAGCGGTCGCAGAGCTCACTGAGCAGGGCATCGATGGTGCGGTGCTCGGACCGCAGGGTGGCAAGGAGTTTGGGGTCGAAGGGAGCCGGGCCGTCTGCCTCCATCCAAGGATAGAGCCGGGTTTCTTCGGCGTCGGCATGTCGGCGAACGGCGGGAGCCAGCGCGGCCACTAAGGCGGCCAGGGAGCCTAGGCCCTCGCCTCGGGGTGAGGTGGGCTCGAGTGAACCGACCAGCTGGTGGAGCCGCTCCAGCTGGTCGACAAAGGCGGCATGTTCGCGTTCTAACTCCTGGAGGAGCAAAAGCTCGGATTCCCTCATCTTGATTTCCTCCTCTTGGTGCCGAGGTCTTGGCCGAGGCGGCCTGCAAATCCCCTGATACAGGCTCCACCATAGAGGATGGGCGCGGGTCCGGCCGTGATCTCGGTCACCATGGCTTGGGACCAAGCGCTTCAGGATGGTGATCCCGATCACGGAGGCCATGTGGAAGACGTCCTACCATGGCCGTGACGTCTCCCGCGGGGAGAGAAAGAAGGGGGAGGTGAGGCCAGATGGCGGAGAATGCGGTCGATGCGGTGGTGATCAGCGCGCCGGTGATCCCGCCGCGATTTCGTCACGAGACCATTTTTGGCGTGCTCGAAGCGCTGCCGGTGGGCTACAGCGCCCTGCTTTTAAACGACCACGACCCTAAGCCACTGCTGTACCAATTGGAGGCCGAGCAGCCGGGCGTGTTCAGCCACGAGTACGTCGAGCAGGGGCCAGAGCGCTATGCGGTCCGGTTTACCCGCAAGAGCGCCGAGTAGCGGCCCGGTCTTGAGGGGAAGGGGATGAGCATGGTGAACGAAGGCCCTCTGGATAGGCCTTTTGGTCGTGTGCCGGCCAAAGAGCTCGACGTCCGCCCGATTCTGCGCGCAGGAGGCGAGCCCTTTGCCGTGATCATGGACTTTGTGGGCCGGCTCGAGCCGGACGAAGGGTTTCGCCTGTGGGCTACCTTCCGCCCCGACCCCCTCATTGAGGTGTTGGCCGGTCGCGGATACCAGGCCCAGGCCGCCGAACAGGCGGACGGCTCCTGGGCGGTCGACTTTTGGCCGGGGGGCGATGGCTCTTAGCTAGTGCCCCGCGTTCCGACTTTCATTGATGCAAACTTTTTCTCGCCTTGCGGCGGCCGGCTGCCTGATCCGATGCGGGTGGCCGGCCGTCCCTCTTATCAACTCCCGCGCTGGTCCGATCGGCCCCATGAATCGCGGAACGTTTTGACCACCATCCCGGCCCATTGGTACCTAGGAGCTTCGACGCCGCTGGATTTAGATTGTGAGATGTAAACTTCGCCACGCGAACCGCGGGAGCGCGAGGATAAGCCTTTGAGCCAGCTGGACAGGGGACCAACGCCCTTGCGGCACCTTGTAACGGGAGGGATTTCGATGGGGATCTTGCGACTGGGCTACGTGCACGTGCGCGAACAGGACATGGCCAAGGCGCGACGGTATTACACGGAGACGCTCGGTTTGTCGGTGGTGCACGAAGAGGGGCAGCGGCTGTTTTTAAAGGCATGGGACGAATGGGACCACCACCACCTGGTGCTGGAACCGGGGGGCGCGGGGCTGGTGAAGTTGGGGTTTAAGGTGGCCTCGGCCGACGACTTGGAGCGGCTCGAACAAGGGTTGGCCCGATTTGGGCTGGAGCCGACGCGAATGCATGCCGGGGAGACATTTGCCGTCGGGGAAGGGATTCGGGTGCGCCTACCTTCCGGCCATCTCATGGAGCTCTACCACGAGATGACCCAACTGGGCACGGTGGTGGGAACCTTGAATCCGGCTCCACGACCGCGTCACCTCGAGGGCATCGGGGTCCAGCGGCTCGACCATGCGCTGTTGACCACCGAGGATCCGGCATTGATGGAGCGCCTGTTCACCGAGGTCTTAGGGTTTCACATCTCCCATCGTCTGGTGACCGAACTGGGGCCAAACGGCCAACTCATCGCCACCTGGATGTTCACCACCCACAAGAGCCACGACATCGCCTTCATCCAAGGGCCAAACGGCAAGCTGCACCACTTCGCCTACAAGGTCATGGACTGGGACGCCATCCGGAGAGCCGGCGAGATCCTGTCGATGGACGAGGTGCCAATCGTCTTTGGGCCCGACATTCACGGAAACACCCG
>JAIMAE010000164.1 GCA_023512105.1 Bacillota bacterium
AACCGCACCACATTGCCGGATCCGCGATGACCGAGGGCGCTTTTAAGCATAGCACCTGCCGCCTCAAGATGCAAGATGCCTCCCGGGCGACGCGGGCTGCGCCAATCCAGCCAAGGCAACGGTGGCACAAAAAGCTATCCGAGTGAGTCCCTGGGCGGGCTTCCCTGAACTTGGGCGCACAATGCCCATCCGTTGAGCGCCCACAGCGGATTCCCAATTGCCCACCGGGCTATCCGGCGGATACATCGAACGATTGCTCGTTCCCATACCCTTGCGTTGCCCTATAATCACCCTAAACCCCCTATTCCTGGAGAGAAGGACGGAGGTAATGATAGCTGTGACATGACTTGCGGTCGAGATGATTTCTCGCCACCGCGGGCAAAGGAAGTCGCGTCGTCCCGTCCGCGATAGGGAAACCTCATTATCAGCCAGCCAAAGGCGCCGGCCCCTCGCCTCTCGGCCACCGGGGCCAGCTCGATGTTTTTGCATCCCGCCTATTTCAAGGTGGACACCTCCTTTTTCGAGGCATAATGATCATCGGGTCTCCGCGACCCATCTGACGCCAATCCAAGCACCCGCAGGAGGAATCTATGGACCGCAAGCGTCTCGTCATCGTCGGAGCTGATGCCGCAGGGATGAGCGCCGCCTCGCAAGTGCGCCGCCTTAACGCAGCATTGGAGATTATCGCGTTTGAGCGAGGGGCATACACCTCCTACTCCCTGTGAGGGCTGCCGTACTACGTCGGCAGGTTGGTCGACGAGACACGGCACTTAATCGCCCGGACTCCAGAAGAGTTTAAGGTCCGGCAAAACATCATCGTCTATCCCGGTCACGAGGTGACGGCCGTTGAACCTGCCTCTGGACGCATTCGCGTTCTTCGCCGGGAAGACGGCGAAGAGTGGTGGGAGCCGTACGACCAGCTCCTTTTGGCCACCGGAGCCTCCCCCATCCGTCCGCCCCTCCCCAACATCGATGCCCATGGCATCTACACCGTCAATTCCCTCGCCGACGGCATCGCTCTGCGCGCGGCCATAGACGCGCGTCCGCCGCACCGCGCGCTGGTGGTAGGCGGCGGCTACATCGGCCTGGAAATGGCAGAGAACTTGATCAGAGTCGGCATCCCGGTTGACCTGGTGGAACAGAGCCCACAGTTGATGACCTCGCTTGACCCCGACATGGCGGGGTTGGTCGCCCGAGCCGCGGAGTCGCTGGGCATCTCCTTACATCTTGGCGAAGCGGTCACCGGATTTGAAGTCATCCACGGGGCGGTCAGCGCGGTCCTCACCGACCGAGGAAGCTATCCGGCTGAGCTGGTGGTGCTAGGCCTGGGAGTGCAACCCAACAGCGACCTGGCCCGCGCGGCGGGAATCCCGTTGGGTGCCAAAGAGAGCATCCGCGTCGACCCCTATCTCCGGACCGGCATCGAGAACATCTGGGCGGCGGGCGATTGTGCCCAGTCGCGTCACGTCGTCACCGGTCGCCCGACCTGGGTCGCGCTCGGGACCGTCGCCAATAAAATGGGCCGAGTGGCTGGCCTGAACATTGCCGGGGTGCGGACCGCTTTCCCCGGCGTTGCCGGCACCGCCATCACTAAGGTCGGCACGGTGGAGATCGCTCGGACCGGCCTCAGCACCGAGGAGGCCGCCGCCGAAGGACTGCTGGTCGCCTCCTCCACCACCACCGCCAAGACCCGGGCCGGCTACTATCCGGGAGCTGAGAGGATCACCGTCAAGCTGTTTGCCGAAGTCGGCACGGGGAGGATGGTGGGGGGGCAAATCGTGGGTGGCCAAGGGTCAGGCAAGCGCATCGATCCCGTCGTCGCCGCCATTACCGCACGGATGACGGTCGATGACTTTCTCCACCTAGACCTGGCCTACGCGCCGCCCTTCTCTCCGACCTGGGACCCGGTTCTGGTGGCAGCCCGCCAGCTTTTGCACCAAGTATAACCTGCCCCCGGCCGACTCCGGCCGGGGGCTTCCCTGTGTTAGGTTACGAAAAATAGGCAAAGCACTTGTTTGAGGCGAAGAGGTGCGACTCTACAAAGTCCACAATGGTAGGGTTTAGCTCGAGCGCCGCCATGGCCCCCGCCATCGCTATCCAATTCAAAAACTCGTGCTCCCCGCTGTCTTCCAGCTCCGCCAATGCCAAGGCATCCCATTGCCGCCAGCGGCCATCCTCCAGTTGCGCCAGCCGTTGGCGATCTGTCTCCACGTCGGGGTAGACGCCCCCGTGCTTGTCAGTGAGAAACGCGTGAGACCAGCTGGACGAGCCGATGATCACGGCGCGCCAGGGACTTTCGGCAAAAAAGCGTCCCACCGCCTTCCCCAAAGCAAAGCAGCGCGCCGGGGTCGGGGCCGATGGCGCCCAATCCCCCTTGGTGGCGTTGGGGCTGATCCGCGAGGTGCGAAAGAGATGTTTGCCATGACAGTTGATGTGGATCGGGATCACAGGGTAAGGAAACGGGCCTAACCGAGGATCTCCCTGCAGCGCAATCGCCGTATTCACAAAGGCATGGGAGAGTCCATAGGGGCTGCGACATTCCAACGCGTAGGCGACGTCGAATCCCTCGCCGGCCAGTGCGCTTAACAGTTGGATTGCCGCCTCAGGAAACCCGATCACCTCGTAAGGCGTGTCCGGCGATAATTCCCAGGCGTTTTCCTTGGTGTCGTAAAGTCGACCTGCCTGGACAAAAGGACGATTGACGTAGCGGTCGCCTGCGAACACACAAAAAGGTGGAATTCCGTCAATCAAAAAGTTCTCGGTTTGGTCGTCTCCGAAGATCACGACCACATCGGGAGCGAAGCGGGTCAGGAGCTGGTAGAGGGCTTGAAACCCAGCCCGGAGACGGGCCGCGTGACGATACGCCGCCTCAACTCCGCCGTCTTCGCCCCACTCCTCTCTCATCGGAGGTGGCCACCCGTCGCGCCGCGCCACCTGAGCGGCGTCAGCCAATCCGACCCGCGCGGTTACCCCAATTTGGTTGGGCCAAAAATGCGGGCTGACCAACAATGCCGGCCAATGGGTAAGCCCCATACCTATGACCTGGGCCATCTTATCCCCCCCAAGCGCAGGCGGTGAACACGGTCTCATGCCTCTTCCTCATTTTATCGTATTAATCGAAGATATTTAGTGGTCCCCTGATTCTTAAGTCTATGGACCCGCCCGAACATTGAATCATTCGAGAAAACCGCTCAGGGCTGGAGACACGGTGGGACACCCTCCAAAATAACCGGCGCAGTTGTGGTATACGTCAGTCAGATGGGGAATCGAGGATGGACGCGTTTGTTGCCGCCATCCGCAAGGTACCCTGAAAGACGCCTAAGGGGCCACCGCTGAGCAAAGACATCCGATAGCGCATCCCGTTTCTGGGGGACGTGTCGCTTCCTCCTGAGTGTCGGGGGCAGCACTTAACCCAGTACGGGTGGTCTACGCTGCCGGAGCAGACGTCCCTCCACGTCTCGTCTGGTGGGCCAAACTCTGCTGGTGGATTGAGCAAATGATCAACAACTCAAGGACGAACTGGGACTCGACTACTTCGAAGGGCGCTCGTGGCGCGGCAGGCATCACCATGTGACCCTCACGTGCGTGGCCTTCGCGAGCCTCGTCCTCGAGATGCTTCGAAATAACAAAAACTACTGTGGCGGGGGGGACCCTCCCGGAGGCGCGACGAGCGGTCCAAGTCCGGTGGATCAGGATCTTGGGCCACTGCCCGCTGTGTGGGCGTCCCTTCGCTCAGCTGGAGGTTCAGAAATGGGGCCAGAAGTGCAACTCTTCCTAAGCTAATTCGTGTAACGGAGTAGCACTAGAGCCCCAAACAAAATGCGTAAAAAGCCCCCGCGGCTGCAGGCGAAGCCGGGGACGAAGGGGCATTAAGCGGTACCTAAAGTGTTTTGGCGTTGGACCTGATCGACCGCGCAAGGGCCTGGGCTGTGCCGGAAGGCGTGGTCGTTGCCAATGCCGGGTATGGCCACCATGGCCAAGCGGTTCGGCAGGAGCTGCGGGCGCGGCAATTGGCCTAGATGGTCGGCATTACGTCGACGGTAGCGGTATGGGCCACCCCGCCCGACCCGCCGCCCTTCCCCCGCAAGCGGCACTGCGATTTACCGGCCCCACAATCCGTCCAGGCCGTGGCGGAGGGGTTGCCGGCCGACACCGGGCAGCGCGTCACGTGGCGGGAGGGGACCAAGGGACCCCTGACCAGTCGGTTCGCCGCGGTGCGCATGCAGCCGGCGCATGGGCTTACGCAGGGCGAAATCCAGGAACAGGTGCAATGGCTGCTGATTGAGTGGCCCGAGGGCCAGCCGGGCCCTACGAAGACTCCTACTTGGTGCGGTGTGTGCGGGCCGCCGGCGGAATCCCCGCCAGCTCGCACCGGGCGGGGTCATGCAAGCATTCCTCGGGCACATAGAGGGCAAAGTCGAGCGGGATGGCCGCATCCACCGTCGCGTAGCCGAGGCTGACCCCCATTTGGCAATTAGCGACCTTGCCCAGCGTGCCCGAGTATTGGCGGGTGACCCCCACGGCTCCCTTTGTTGGAAAGCGGTGTCGTCCCGGATCCCCCCGACGCCTTCGCGCCCCAGCTCCGGCCACACCTGCTGCGCCACCGCGCGCCGAACCGCTTCAGGGGACCCCGGGCTTTGACTCAGCAGTTGCTGCAACGCCTGCTCGGCATCGGCCGGCTCCTGTCAGCGGTGGGCAATCCCGGGGGCCGTTTTCCGACCTCCTTCCAGCCGCAAGCCTTCGACGCAGCGCCGAGCCCAATAGCGGCGTTCGGCGCGCCCGAGATCCCGAAACACGCTGGCCAAGTAGACCTGCAACTGGGCTCGACCTTCGGATAACTCCGTGACCGTCAGGCTGGAAGATTCGACATCACACCCCAAAATTCTGCATGTAACGGACTACTAGACTTCTGGCCCAGGCGACAACCTGGTCCAAGGAATAGTGGGCCCCTAGATGGGCGTGGTGGATGGTGCTGGTCGCCCGCCTTGAGCATCAGCGTATACACGGCCTAGAAATCTCCGGGCGTCAAAGTCTTTAACGGTTTCGGTCCTAGCGCCTGCAGAAGCGGACTGGCCTAACGGCGATAAGCATGCACCGTCGTGACACGCGTACGGGCGGCACCCACCCCTCCAGCGCTCGGAGGCCTCCGATTAGGATCGTCGCGATAAGCGGCCGCTTCCTTCTCCGCCCAATTTTCCGTCTCGCGTTTGGGGTCGAACGTCCGGGTCAGCTCGTGCCGATTTCCCGTCTCCGCGTCATAGATGATGACGCGGCCGTTCCACCGCCCAGATTAGGAGTTGGCGGGGGTCAATGGCATAGGGCTGTTTAGGGCCTCGGGGCATCCTGCACCATCACCACGGGGAAGCCTGTCACGTGTACCCGCAAGCGAGCCTTTCCGGTACAGGATAGCACAAAAAACGCGCAATGAGGCACGTGGGATGGCACACGCGGCCCTGTCCCTCAGGCCTAAACCGGGTGGAACGTCCGCACGTCGATTTCGGCGCCCGTGGCCGCAGCCGCCTCTGCCGCTGCGTA
>JAIMAE010000165.1 GCA_023512105.1 Bacillota bacterium
GGTTTGGCAAGATTCGGGGGCTACGCCAGTTTTGGCGGACGTGCTATAATCGGGACGCTTAGTCTCGGCATAAAGGGGGGGATGGTTTGCGCCGGCGGCTGCTCTTCTATGTCAAGATCGGGGCCAACATGGCGCTGGATGCGGCCTTGATAAACGCCGCGGTCTATCTCTCGCTCTATCTTCGCTTCGACACGCCGGACCTCCCTCTCGCCTACCTGACCCCCTATCTCAAAGTGGCCCCCGAGTTTACCGCGGGGACCTTATTGATTCTGGCCCTCACCCGCATGTACCATCGGCTCTGGCAGTACGCCGGGTTTAAGGATGCCCAGGTCCTGGTTGGCGCGGTCGGGGCCAGCGCCGTCTATTTGGGCGCGCTGTTGTTTTGGACCCGGGCTTCCCATTATCCCCGGGCCGTCTTTTTGCTCTACGCCGTGTTGGCGGTGGCCATGTTGGGCGGCTGGCGTTTTCTCCTCCGCTCGTTCTACGACTTCAATTGGCTGCCCCGGGCTCCACGCGGTCCCCGGGTGTTGATCGTGGGTGCGGGCAAGGCCGGTCAGCTGGTGGCCCAGGAGCTCTCCCGCCACCCGGAGACCGGATATGCCATCGGCTTTTTGGACGACGACGAGCGCAAGACCGGGATGCAGATCGGCTCCTTGAGGGTCTTGGGGCGGCTGGAGAACTTTCGCGCCATCGTCCGCCAATACGGGGTGGAACAAGCCATCGTGGCCATGCCTTCGGTGGGCGGCAAGGTCTTGCGCCCGCTGGTGGAACAGAGCCGGGAGCTTGGGGTCAAGATGCGGATCTTGCCCGGCATCAATCAGGTGATCGGCGGCCAGGTGCGGGTCAGCCAAATTCGTGACGTTCAGATCGAAGACCTATTACAGCGGGAGCCGGCCTCGGTGGATTTGGCGGAGATCGCGGGCTACCTGACCGGGCGGGTGGTGATGGTGACCGGGGCCGGGGGTACCATCGGCTCCGAGCTGGCCCGGCAGGTGGCCCAGTTTGCTCCTCGCCGCCTGCTGTTGCTCGGCATCGACGAGACCTCGGTGTTTGAGACCCAACGGCAGCTGGCCTTGGCCTATCCGGAGGTGACGGCGGTGCCGCTGGTGGCCGACGTGCGGGACGTGCAGCGGATGACCCAGATCTTCGAGCGGGAGAAGCCGCAGGTGATCTTTCACGCCGCCGCCCACAAGCACGTCCCGCTGATGGAGATCCAGCCGGAAGAGGCGGTGCGCAACAACGTGCAAGGGTCGTGGACGTTGGTGGACCTGGCCCATCGGGCCGAGGTGGAGTCGTTTGTCTTCATCTCCACCGACAAGGCGGTCAACCCGACCAGCGTCTATGGGGCGACCAAGCGGATCGGCGAACTTTTGGTGCGGGGCTACGCCCAGCACTCGCGCACCCGCTTCGTCAGCGTGCGCTTTGGCAACGTCCTGGGCTCCCGGGGCAGCGTGATCCCCATCTTTCAACAACAAATCGCCCAGGGGGGGCCGGTCACCATCACCCATCCGGACATGACCCGCTATTTCATGACCGTGACCGAGGCGGCCCAACTGGTCATTCAGGCGGGGGCGATGGGCCAGGGCGGCGAGATCTTTGTCTTGGACATGGGAGACCCGATTCGGATTTGGGACTTGGCCACCAACCTCATCCGCCTTTCGGGGTTGAGGCCGGGCATTGACGTGGACATCGCGGTGGTGGGGCTTCGGCCGGGGGAGAAGTTGCACGAGGAACTGTTGACTCCGGAGGACCGCACGCGGGTGACCCGCCATCAGCGCATCTTCATCCACGCCGAGCCGCCGGTGGACGTCTCGGGGCTCTTTCGGGGCGTGGAGGAGCTGATCCGCCGGGCCGAGGAGGGGCAAAGCGCCGAGCGGATTCGCGCCCAGCTCAAGGTGGTGGTGCCCGAGTACCGTCCGGAGGCGCAAGGTGTGATCCGAGTGGCGGGAGGGGAGCGGGCACATGCCGTCGAGTCCTGACTCCCGTTGGTTTCGGCAGTTGATGGAGCGCCTGGAGGACCGCTCGGCCAAGGTGGCGGTGGTGGGACTCGGTTACGTCGGGTTGCCGTTGGCCGTCACCCATGCCCAGGCCGGCTACACCGTGATTGGGCTCGACGACAACCCCAAAAAGGTGGAGCAGGTCAATCGCGGGCAAAGCTACATTCCCGATGTGCCAAGCCAGCTATTGCGGGAGGTCGTGGACCAGGGAAAGCTTTTTGCCACCGGGCGGTATCAAGACCTCTCCCAGGCCGACGTGATCACCATCTGCGTGCCGACCCCTCTGACCGAGAACAAGGAGCCCGACCTCTCCTATATCTTGGCGGTGGCCGACAAAGTGCGGAAGATCATGCGTCCGGGCCAGCTGGTGGTGCTGGAGAGCACCACCTACCCCGGCACCACCGAGGAAGTGCTGCAGCCGATCTTGGAGACCAGCGGGCTTCGCCTGGGCGAGGAATTTTTCCTGGCCTTTTCCCCGGAGCGGGTGGATCCGGGCAATCCTGTCTACCAGACTCACAACACCCCGAAGCTCTTGGGCGGGGTCACCGAATTTTGCCGCCGGGCCGGGGAGCGGCTCTACCGCCAGTCGCTGGACCAGGTGGTTCCGGTCTCCTCTCCCCGGGTCGCCGAGATGGCCAAGGTGTTCGAGAACACCTACCGCGCCGTCAACATCGCGCTGGTCAACGAGATGGCGCTGTTGTGCGACCGGATGCAGATCGACGTCTGGGAAGTCCTGGAGGCTGCAGCCACCAAGCCCTTTGGCATCCAGGTGTTCCATCCTGGACCTGGGGTCGGCGGACACTGCATCCCCCTCGATCCGTTTTACCTCAGTTGGAAGGCGCGCGAGTACGATTTCCCTACCCGATTCATAGAGTTGGCTGGGGAGATCAACATTCGCATGCCGTTCTTCGTCGTGGAAAAGGTTCAGCGGGCTTTGAACCAACGCCGAAAGGCGCTGAACGGCTCCAAAGTGTTGCTCTTGGGGGTGGCCTACAAACGCGATGTCAACGACGAGCGGGAATCGCCGGCGCTCAAGGTCTACCAGCTGTTGGAGGAGGCAGGGGCCCAGGTTCGCTACCACGACCCCTACATCCCGACGGTCAAACCCCACCCGTTCTTCCGGCGCCACATTCGTTCGGTGCCGTTGACGGAGGAGCTGTTGGCCGAGGTGGACTGCGTCGTCATCACCACCGACCACTCTGTCCTCGATTACCAGTGGGTGGTGGATCACAGCCCGCTCGTGGTCGATACCCGCAACGCGACCCGCGCCGTCCGGCGCCATCGCGACCGCATCGTGCTCCTTTAGACGAGGGGTTGGAGTAGGAGGGGAAGGGTGAGACGGTGAGTCCGCTCAAACTGGCCTTGGTAGGTTGCGGAAAGATCGGGCAAAAGCATTTGCAGGCACTGGTCCATCTGGACGAGGCGGCGTTGGTGGCGACCGTGGACCCGAACCTGGAGCAGGCCCAGGCGGCGGCGGTGGCTTTTGATGCCGCCGCGTTTTCCGACTTTAAGACGGCGCTCGACCAGGTCGAGATCGACGCCGCGATCGTCGCCACCCCCTCAGGGCTGCATCCCGAGCTGACCCAGTTGGCGCTGGAGCACGGTCTACACGTGTTGGTGGAAAAGCCGTTGGCGCTCTCCTACCGCGAGGGGCGGGAGCTGGTCGAGCTGGCCGCCCAAGCGGGACGGGTCTTGGCGGTCACCCATTTCAACCGGCTGCTGCCCTCGGTGGCCCGGCTGCTGGCGGCTTGCCAGGAGGGCCGGTTGGGTCGGCCGCTGGCGGCCGAGGTCACGGTGGCCTGGAACCGCCCCCAGTCGTATTACGAGGAGGCCAGCTGGCGGGGGACCCGGGCGATGGATGGTGGCATCTTGTTCAACCAGGCCATCCACGCCATGGACGTGTTGGTGCAGGCGGTGGGCCCGGCGGCCGAGGCCCAGGCCTGGTCCGACACCTTCAATCACGCGATCGAGACCGAGGACGCGCTGGTGGGCACGGTGCGGTTTCAGTCGGGGGCGCTGGCCACCGTGCTGGCCACCACCTCGGTGGCCCGGGCCAATCTGGAGGAGCGCATCGTGGTGATCGGAGAAGCGGGCTCCGCGGCGGTAGGCCCCACCGCCTCTCAGCTTTTATACTGGCGGGTGGAAGGCGAGGACGAGGAGGTGGTGCGGGCCGCGGTGGCCTCTGCCCCCTCGCGCACCGGATGGCAAAGCCACTGGGAGGCCCTGCAAGACTTTGTGGGAGCGATTCGCCGCGGGGAGCCGGCGAGCTTGTCGGGAGAGAGTGCGCTTCCGGCGCTGGCCTTGGTGGAGGCCCTGACCCGCTCGGCGCGCGAGGGGCGCAGGGTGAGCCTAGAGGAGGTGCAGGCATGGTGAGCGAGGGGTCGGCGCCGGTGATCGGGGAGGGCAGCATCGTCGCGCCCGATGTGGTGTTGGGAGAAGGGGTGCGCATCGGCCATCGGGTGATCATCCACCCTGGGGTGGAGTTGGGGGACGGGGTGACGGTGGCCGACGGCGCCATCTTGGGTCTCGCCCCGGCCCGCGGCAAGAACAGCACGCTTGAACTCTCGCCGCTGGGCCCGCTTCGGATCGGAGCCGGCACCTACATCGGGGCCTACGCGGTGGTGTACGCGGGCAGCGAGATCGGGGAGGAATGTTTCATCGCCGACGCGGCGCAGGTGCGGGAACGGTGCCGCCTCGGCCGGCGGGTGGTGGTCGGCCACCAGGCCACGGTGGAGAACGACTGCACGATCGGCGACAACACCAAGCTGCAGACCGGGGTGTACCTGACGGCAAAAAGCCGGGTGGAAGACTGGGTCTTCTTGGCCCCGATGGTCACCACCACCAACGACCGCTACCTGGCTCGGACCGAGGCCCGGCACGCTGCCATCCGCGGTCCCTGGATTCGCCGGGCGGCGCGGATCGGGGCGGCGGCGGTGTTGCTGCCAGGGGTCGAGGTGGGCCAGGAGGCGGTGGTGGCGGCGGGAGCGGTGGTGACCCGGGACGTGCCGCCGTACCAGCTGGTGATGGGCGTGCCGGCGCGGGTGGTGCGGCCTACCCCCCGCGAGCAGCTGTTGTTTTTGGAGGAGGACCCAGATGCGGATTCCCGCCTTTAGTCTTGCCCGCCAGATCGAGCGGCTCAAGCCCGAGCTTTCCGCGGCGGTGGAGGCGGTGATGGCCAGCGGCCAGTTCATCTTAGGCGAGCCGGTCCGCCGCTTCGAGGAGGAGGCGGCCCGGTGGCTCGGCGTCCGCCAGGCCATCGGGGTGGGCAACGGTTCGGACGCGCTGTATTTGGCCCTGCGGGCGCTGGAGGTCGGCCCCGGCGATGAGGTGATCGTCCCTGCCTTTACGTTTTTTGCCACTGCTGGCAGTGTTTTGCGCTGTGGGGCAAAGCCGGTCTTTACCGACATCGATCTGGATACGTTTAATATTGAACCGGGGGAGGCTTTGGCCCGTGTAACCCCTCGCACACGGGCGATCCTACCGGTTCACTTGTTTGGCTTGCCGGCAGACCT
>JAIMAE010000166.1 GCA_023512105.1 Bacillota bacterium
GTCATCGAAGGAGCCCATTTCAACCGCTTTCACCTCCAGGTGGTGCTGTTGTGCGCGCTCTGGGTCTTCTTCGATGGCTACGATTTGCAAACGGTGAGCTTCACCGCGCCGCACTTCGTGGAGCTGTTAAAGATTCCCAAGGCGCTTTTGGGAGCAATTTTTTCCACGGGTCTCTTGGGTCTGACCGTCGGCGCCTTGGTGTGCGGCGTGTTGGGCGACCGGTTTGGGCCCAAGCGGGTCTTTTTGGGCGGAGGGCTGTTGTTTGGGGTGGCCACGCTGTTGACGGCCACCGCCACCCAGTTCTCCACCCTCTTGGTCTATCGCTTTATCTGCGGGTTTGCCCTGGGAGGGGTGACCCCGCTGGCGATTGCGATTACCAGCGACTACATGCCGCGCCGGATCCGGCCGTCGGTGGTGATGATCATGTACACTGCCCTGCCGCTCGGCCAAATCATTGGAGGCCTCATTTTTGCCTACGTGCACTGGTTCGGGTGGCGGACCATCTTCTATCTCGGCGCCATCTTTCCCTGGGTGTTCTTCCCGTTGTTGGCCAAGGCCTTGCCGGAGGCGCTGGAGTACCGGGTGGCCCGGGGGGCAAGCCGCGAGTGGGTGGTGGGAATTCTACGCCGGATTAACCCGGCGGTTCCAAACCTGAGCGAGAGCGCGGAGTTTGTGATTCGCGACCCGGCCGAGCGGTCGTTCCCGGTGGTGGCCCTGTTTCAAGAGGGCCGGGCCTGGCGGACGGTGGTGCTGTGGGCCACCTTCTTTGCCAGCCTGGTGGCCCTTTACTTCTTCAACACCTGGTTGCCGACGTTGCTCAACGGGTACGGCTTCAGCCTGTCGCAGGCGGTGCTGATCACCAACTCGTTGCAGATCGGGGGGATCCTCGGCACCTTCGCGATTGCCGCCGCCGCCTATTGGCTTGGCACCTTCCGCACCATCGCGCTGGGTTTTCTTTGCACCGCCATCGCGATCGCGGTCTTGGCCACCGGAGGCCAGAGCTTCTCCTTCCTGTTCGCCGCCGCGTTGGTGGCCGGGTTCTTCTTTGTCGGCACCCAGGGCCTGCTCAACGCCGGCTCGGCCATCATCTATCCGGTGGTGATTCGCTCCACCGGGGTGGGGTGGGCGCTTGGCGTGGGCCGGGTGGGCTCGATCGTGGGCCCGGCGATCGCCGGCCTTTTGGTGGCGGCCCATTGGCAAGGGCGCCAGATCATCTTGGCGGCGGCGGTGCCGGTGGCGGTGGCGGCGCTGTTGGCGGTGGTGATCGGCGCGATGGTCAGGCGCTCACTGCCCCAAGCCCTCCCCAATATTTCTTTGGAAGGTGGTGCCCATGGCAACTGATCGGGTAATTGAGGAACCCTCCCGCAAAACACCGATCTTGGGTGAGTACGAGGTGGTGGTTTTGGGCGGCGGTCCGGCCGGTATCATGGCCGCGGCCGCCGCGGCCCGCCGGGGGCGCTCGACCATCCTGATTGAGCGCTACGGGTTTTTAGGCGGGGCGGGGACGGTCAGCGGACTGTCGTCGTTCTGCGGCCTTCACGCCCGGATCCACGGCGAACATCGCCAGGTGGTGCACGGACTGGCCGACGAACTGCTGGCGCGGATCGATCAGCTCGATGGGTTAAACCCTCCCCACATCTCTTTCGGGGGCCGGATCATGGCCCAGGCCTACGACACGGCGGCCTACAAGATGGCGGCCGACGAGATGCTGGAGGAGGCCGGGGTGCGGCTGCTGTTTCACGCGTTTGCGGTCGGCGCGGTGATGGCAGACGACCAGCGCATCGCCGGGGTGCTGATCGAATCCAAGTCGGGGCGGGGCGCGATTTTGGGCCAGATCTTCATCGACTGCTCAGGCGACGGGGATTTGGCCTATTGGGCCGGGGCGCCCTACGAAAAAGGCGATCCGCGCACCGACATGCTCTATCCCACCACCATGTTTCGGATCAACCAAGTGGATCCGAAGCGGGCAGGGCGGGCTGGCGAGACGGTGCAGCGGCTGATGGACGAGGCGGAGGCGGCCGGACGCCAGCGCTTTCCGCGCAAGGGGATCATCTTGCTGCCGCAGAAGCATCCCATCGAGTGGCGGGCCAACCTGACGCAGATTCGCAAGCCGGATGGGAGCGCAGTGGACGGGACCTCGCTGGAAGACCTCGCCTGGGGGGAAGTCGAAGGTAGGCGTCAGGTTCGCCAGGTGTTTTCGTTCATTCGTGCCAACGCCCCCGGCTTCGAGGAGTCGTACATCGTCGACATCGCGCCGCAGATCGGAATCCGGGAAACCCGGCGGGTGGTGGGCGAGTATCAGCTCACGGAAGAGGACGTCTTGGGATGCGCCGACTTCCCCGACACCATCGGCGTCAACGGTTGGCCGATTGAGGCCCACGTAACCGGGCAGGTGCAAATCCGCTGGCCCTACGACCCGGAGGGGCGGGGATTTCACCAGATTCCCTATCGCATCCTGTTGCCCCTGAGGATTGAGAACCTGCTGGTGGCTGGACGCTGCGCCTCGATGAGCCACGTCGGACAGTCTTCGGCTCGGGTCTCCGGCCCCTGCTTTGCCATGGGCCAGGCCGCCGGCACCGCGGCCGACTTGAGCCTCTCGGTCGGGGTGACGCCTCGAAGGTTGGAGGTCGGCCGCCTGCAAGCGGCACTAGAGGCCGATGGCGTCTACCTCGGCACCCGGCTATAGCCGCGAGGTGTGGCGAGGAAAGGAGCGGTGACGATGGAGCTGGCCATCCACCATTACCGGGTGGACTCGGTGGAATTTAAGGCCCCTACGGCGTTTTCGGCCGGCTGCTTGCAGGTAGACCCAGATGAGCTTCGCCAATACTTGCAAAGCCGACCGGAGTTAGCCGGGTTTCGGGTCGGCGAGATGGCCTGGGCGCGGCCCGGGGAGCCGGTGCGGGTGGTCAACATCTTCGATGTGGTTCCCGCGTACTTCCGCCTGGGAGCGGATGCGGTGCAATACCCGGGTGCCATCAGTCCGATTCGTCCAGTGGGACAGGGCACGTCGGCCTTCATCGAAAACCTTGACGTGTTGGTCTTAAATCGGCGGCCGAATCGGAATAACAAGCTTCTGGACCTTTCCGGGCCGGGGGCTCAGTGGACGCCCCAGGCCGAACGGTTTCACCTGGCGGTGGACCTCGAGCCGGTGGATCCCCAGATGTCCGACGGCGCGTATTGGGGAGCATTAAAACGCCTGGGCCTTCTCACTGGAACCTACCTGGCGCGCGCCGCCAGCCAGGCGGTGGCTCAGACCACGGCTTGCTACCGGCTGGATGCGGTCTCCCCGCAGCTGCCGCGGGTGGCCTACGTCTTTATGTTGGCCTCCCACCAACGTCCTGAGCCTGGCCAGCCGGTGCTCTACGGCGACGACGTGTCCGGGCTGCTCCCCACCCTGCTCCACCCCAACGAGGTCCTGGATGGGGCGGTGGTCAGCCCTTACTGGAATCTCGGGGTCGACATGTGGTCTTATCAGCGCAACCCGGTGGTGTTGGAGCTGTACGCGCGCCACGGAGTGGACCTGGCGTTTGCCGGCGTGGTGGCGACGGTGGCGCACGCCACCCGGCCTGCGCGCCAGCGGTCGGTGACCATGGCCGCCCACCTGGTGCGCTATCATTTGGGCGCAGATGCCGCGATCGTGACCAAGGTGGGCGGGGGGATCCCTGAGTCGGACGTGATGATGACGCTGGAGGCGTTGGAGGAGCTCAATGTGCGCACCAGCGGAGTGATCTGGTCGCACCTGGGAGAAGGCGGGGTGGAGGATTCGTTGACCGCCTACTCCCCGCGGGCCGATGCCCTGGTCTCGGCCGGGATCTTCGACGACTGGGTCGATTTGCCTGCCATGCCGCGGGTCATCGGCGGAGAACAGGCGGGTCCTTTTTCCGACGATGCCAACGAGTTGCCCAAGCCCGCCTCTGGCCCCCTGCGGGTGCAGTTTCGTCATATCAGCGGGGCGATCAACCAGTTGGGCGGCTCGCGGGTGTCCCAGGTGGCGTACTGAGGGGGGAGGGAGCCATGGAACCGGTGCGACCGATTCGGGTTGTGCACTACCTAAACCAGTTCTTTGCCGGATTGGGTGGGGAAAGTCAAGCCGGGCACCCTCCTTTTGAGCGGGAGGGACCGGTGGGACCGGGCAAGTTGCTGGAAGATGTCTCGCAGGGCGCCATTTCGGTGGTCGCCACCGTGGGCGCCGGCGATACCTACTTTGTCGAGCATCCGGAGGCCAGCCAAGAGTTGATCAGCATGGTGCGCAAGGCCGGAGCGGACGCCTTCATCGCCGGGCCCGCGTTTAGCTCGGGGCGCTACGGGGAGGCGGTGGGGGCGATCGCCGCCCGGGTGGCCCAGGAGTTGGGGATCGCCACGCTGGCGGCGATGGCCGAGGACAATCCTGCCCTCGACCGCTACCGGCGCCAGGTTTGGATCGTCCGCACCGGGCCTCACGGCGGCCATATGCGCAAGGCCATGGAAGACATCGCCGAGGTGCTGCGCCGGATGATGGCCGGGGAGATCATCGACGCGAACACCTTGCCGGTCTTCCCGCGGGGGCTTAAGCAAAACCGGCTTCGGGAGGTGCCGGCGGCTCGCCGGGCCGTCGACATGGTGTTGGCCAAGTGGCGCGGCGCCGACTTTGTCAGTGAGATCCCGCTTACCTTGCATTCCAAGCCGAACCCTGCCCCAGCCGCCCAAGGGCTTCCCTTGCATGTCGCCCTGGTCACCGACGGAGGGTTGGTGCGCCGTGGCAACCCTGAGCGCATGCCCTCGGGGCATTCCAAGCGCTGGTGCCGTATCCCCATCGCAGGGGTCAGTCGCCTCTCCCCTGAACTGGTGGAGGTCAACCATCAGGGATACGATACCCGGTTCGTCAATCTCGACCCCAACCGGCTGGTCCCGCTGGACGTGGCCCGGGAGCTCGAGGCCGAGGGGCGAATTCGGCTGTATCCGGAGATATTTTCCACCGCTGGGCTGGCCACCGCGGTAGAGGACGCCAGCCGCTTTGGACGGGAGATGGCCGGGCCCCTGAAGGAGGCCGGCGTTCAGGCGGTGATTCTCACCTCGACCTGAGGGACCAGCACTCGCTGCGGAGCAGCGATGGCTCGGTCCTTGGAGGAAGCGGGGATTCCGGTGGCTCAGCTCTGTACCATGGTCAACGTTGCCCTGGGGATCGGAAGCAGTCGGGTGGTTCCTTCCCGCAGCGTGCTCTACCCCACCGGGGACCCGGAACTGGACGCCAAGGGAGAGCGAGACTTGCGAAGGCGTCTTATAGAAAAAGCCCTGGAGGCGGTGCAAAGTCCCATCGCCGAGGCGACAGTCTTCGAGTAACCAGCCGGGGGGATTGCCCCCGGTTCGCGAGAGGAGGTCAGGGATTCATTGGCCGCGATTTACGATGTCAGCTATGTGCTTTGCCATGTCCCAGACCTGGTCCAATATGGGTCGAAGCCGATGCGGGAGATTGCCGCCCGCCCGGAATTCTCCCAGGCCTTGCGCCG
>JAIMAE010000015.1 GCA_023512105.1 Bacillota bacterium
ACTTCCCCCTCGACCATCACCGAAAGCGCGTCTGGAGGCGGCGGGCTGTCCGCCATCGCCTTTTCAATCGCGGTCAGGATGTGCTCTCGAAGCCGGGCGTAATCGCCCTGCGCGAGTACCGCGTCCGACAGTTCCGCCAGCACCTGGTGCGCCCACTGGCCGCGCAGCCAGGCCGGAGCGCTCTCGTCCTGAGCGGGCACCTCGCCGAGGTTGAGGTGATAACGGAGGAAAAAGGCAAACGGGCAACGCCCGTACCGCTCCAGAGCGGTGGGAGAAAGCGGCCGTTGCAGCGGCTCTACCTGAAGCTCGCCCGCCCACGCCCCCCGGCGGGCGGGAGCGCGCCGATGCCGATACCAGTCGCGGATGGTGGGAAGCTGGCGGCCGGGGAGAGGCAGGTAACGGCCAGGGGGTGCAGGCCACGCCTCCCACTGGTCGGGTCCGGATATCGCCGGCCAGCTCACCTCTCCCCAGCTGTTGCCCACGCCCACCGCCACCACCCAGTCAGCCTCGGCCACGGCGCCCTGCAGCCAGGCTGCGGCACCATCGCCCCGACTCCAGCCCACGCCCATCAGCCAAGGGTTGTCCTCCGCCGGGCGATCCTCCCGCGGGCCCACCAACACCACCGCCCGGCGCACGATCGGCCCTAGGCTCTCTCGGCCGATGGCCAACACGCCTTCGGGGGGATTGAGTACTTCGGGGTCGGGGAAAGGCCATTGCATGAGGTCTCGGAACAGGCCGCGGCGGCGCGCCACCTCGGGGGGAGCAAACCGGTCCCACACTTCCATCCGCTCCCACAAAGGCTGCCAACGACTCTCTTGCAGGTGGTCGGCCAAAAGGCGCGCGGCCAAAGCCACCTCTGCCCACCGCTGCGCCGAGCAAAGACGCTGATACCCCTGCTCCAACCAGTCCGGAAGTGCGCCCGCCGCAGCGCCCGACCGCGAGCCGGGAAGCGTGGCCAGCCACTGGCGAAGCCGCGAGGGGGGCATGGCGCCTTCCGCGGCCTGCCACAGTTCCAACCAACGTCGAAACCCTCCGCCTGGCGAGGTGTTGGGCCCGCTTACGGTCACCGGGACTCCCAGGCGGCGACCCAGCCGTTGCACCTCCACCGCATCTTCCGACCGCTCCTCCACCACCAAGAGGTCGTCTGGCTTGAGCCCCCAGTCGGCGATCATTCGCTCCATCACCGCCGCCACCTCGGCCGACACCGCCGCTGGGCCCCGGGCCAAGCAGGACCACCGGTGGCCAAGCCCGCCCGAGCGCAGCTCACGAGGCAGGGCGCCTTGCCGAATGGCCTCCGGCATGAAGCCGGGGCCGGACCCTTGCGGTACTAACAGTTCGACCGACCGCCCCTGGGCCAGCTCGGCTAACATCTGGTAGAAGGCTTCCGGCATGCGGGGGAATCCGTAGAAGATCACGGTCGCAGTGTCCGCAAGCAGGCGCCCCGCATATTGATACACCCGACTCCCCACCACCAGGTCGGGAGGAATGGCGTCGGCCACCCAGGCCTGAAGCTCCTTCCAGGCGGGATAGCGGTCGGCCAGGCGCCGAGCGAGGTCGGGATCGGCCATCGCCTCCAGGGCGGCGACGACCGCATAGGTGGCCGGGCGCAAAAATTGGGGAGCGCCGGTCAAGCCCAAGGCGTTTACAATGGAGTCGGGCATGTCTACGGTCAGGATGGGCTCCCAGCCGGGCGGGGGCACAAGCACGGCAGGGCCAGGGCGGCGCAGCAGCGCGGACCAGGAGAGGACGTGGAGGTTGGGGTGAGGCGATCGGCCCCGTAACCACAGCGCCTGGTGGGCCGCCGGGGTGATGGTGAGGAGGCCTGGGACCTGAAGCGACCGCTGGATCCAGTACTGCAACAGCGAGCGGGAACCTCCTGTCACCACCTGCAGCGCCATGGCTCGCCTCCTTGCCTCGGCCACTCCCCTGACCCCAGCCCAAGGATCGGACAGGGAGGGATGACGGATGATTCGATTGGTGGCCTGCGACTTGGACGGCACCCTGTTGGATGCCGAAGCCCAGGTTATGCCCAAAAGCGCCGACCTCTTGCGGCGGCTTTGGCTCTCCGGCACCACCGTGGCGTTGGCCACCGGGCGCAGCTGGCGCACCGCCTTGCGGGTCCAGCGCGAGATCGGGATCACCGGTCCCATCATCGCCCACAACGGTGCCTACCTGTTCGATACCCAGCTCGACCAGGATCTCTACCGCCGTCCGGTGGCCCTCAGCCAGGCTCGGAAGATGTTGGCTTGGGCCGATGATATGGGTATTATGTTGCGATGCTACCTCGGCTTTCAATATCCTGTCTATTTTAACCGCTTCACCGAGGCCCACCGGCGCTACTGGCTGCGCCCGGAAGACGTCGCGGTGCCGGGACTGGCCTACGTGTTGCCGGCGGCTCCGCTGGAGATGTTCCTCTTCGGCTCGTGGGAGGTCGACCTCTTCATGGAACGATGGGGGATGCGCGGACCGGGATACGAGTTGAGCGTCTTCTATCACGGCGATTCCCGCGAGGTCAACATCTGCGCGCCGCTGGTCGACAAGGTGGAGGCCTTGGCCGCGCTCTGCCGCCACCGCCATTTCAAGCCCGACGAGGTTTTGGCGATCGGCGACGGGACCAACGACGTGCGCATGCTGAAGTGGGCCACCTGGAGCGCGGCGGTGGGCACCGGAAGCCCCGAGGCCCAGGCCGTGGCCTCCTACGTGACTCAGCAGGTCGGGGTCGAACCGGTCGAGGAAGCCTTGCAGTGGGCCCGCGAGCACGGGTTGTTCTCCTCGCCTCCCCGCCTCCCGCTCGGTCAAGCGGCCTGGGCCGCTGGCGATTAGGGCCCAGGCTCGGCCAAAGGCCGAATCACCGAGACCGCTCGGCGCTCGGGCCGGGTGAACAGCTGCCGGAACGCTTCCACCCGCTCCAAGGTGACCCCTTCCAACACCTCGGGGTATTGGAGCAGGTCAAGCCCGCGAAAGTGTAGATGGTTGTATAGGTAGGCCAGGTCTTCCGGGATTTGAAAGAGGGTCACGAACGAGCCGAGCTCCTTGCGCTTCAACCGTTCCAGGTCCTCTTCGCGCAGCGGGGCCAGAGGCAGTTCGCGAGTCAACGTCTCCTCCAGCCGGTCCGGGTCTGGAGTCTCCCCGCCCAGGGCGGCGAAGGCAAAGCTGTCGTCCTGGGTGTAGCGGGCGGAGAACCGTTCGTTGATCAGCCCCTCCCCGTACAATCGCTCGTAGAGGGGACTGGAGGGACCGACCAGCATCCCGAGGGTCAGTCCCGCCACCACCTCTCGCTCCAGCCGAGACCACCCCGGGACCTCAGGCACGTCCTTGTACCCCACCATCAAAAGCGGCCGGGCCACCGACATCCGATGCTCGACCCGGGGTGTGGCCACCTCTGCCGGCTCGGGAGGAAAAATCCGCTCGATCCGGCCCTTGGCGGAAAGCCCGCGACGCTCCTGGTCTCGAGCCACCGTTTCCACCACCTGTTGGGGATCCACGTCCCCGATCACGGTCACCAACATGTTGCTGGGATGGTAGAAGGTCTGGTAGCAGCGGTACAGCGCCTCGGGCGTAATGGTGCGAATCGATTCCACCGTCCCGGCGATGTCGATGCGAGCCGGGTGCACCTGGTACAGGGCGCGCATCAGATGGGAGTGCAGGCGATCCGAGGGCATGTCGAGGTACATCCGGATCTCCTGCTCGATGATCCCCTTCTCCTTTTCCACGTTTTCCGGCGTAAAGTACGGGCGCTGGACAAACTCCAGGAGCACCGAAAAGGCCTCCCAGAAGTGTTGGGTGGTAGAAAACAAAAAGGTGGTGGTACTGTAGTCGGTGTAGGCGTTGGCCGAGGCACCCACCCGGGCAAAGTCGTCGAAGACGTCTCCGCCGTCCGCCTTCTCGAACATCTTGTGCTCCAGAAAGTGGGCGATCCCGTCCGGCACCTCGACCGCTGCTTCCCCGGGAGGCCGAAAGTGGTTGTCGATCGACCCGTAGTGGGTGGCAAAGGTGGCGTAAATCTTTTTAAACCCTGGACGGGGAATCACCGCCACCGCCAACCCCGACGGCACCGTAAAGGTATGTAGGGTTTCGTTGATCAATGGCAGCGCCTTCTGCGGACTCACGTCGATTGGCCCTCCCCTTTCTCCTCGCCGGTGAGAAAGTACGTGGTGTCGAGCAGGACCTGCCCGGCGACCCGTTCGATATCGGTCCGCTGGACGCGCTCCAGGACGGAAATCAAGTCGACCCCGCTCAGGCCCCCGCCCACCAACACCGTCTCCAACTTGCGCCCGATGATGAGGTCGGGCGAATCTTGCTCCGCCTCGATCTCGTTGCGATAGGCCTCCCGGGTAAACTGCAGCTCCGCTTCGCTGATCTGCCCCTCGGCCATGCTCCGCACCTGGGCCTCGATGATCTGGCGAGCCCGGGCATAATGGGCCGACTCGATCCCCGCCCCCACCATCATCAGGCCGAGCGCGCCATCGAGGCGGGCATAGGCGTAGTAAGCCAAGCTGGCCTTCTCGCGGACGTTGACAAACAGCTTGGAATGGGGAAACCCGCCCAGCACCCCGGCGTACATCATCATCGCCGGATAGTCGGGGTGGGCCGCGGTCATTCCGGTGGCGTAGGCCTGCTGAAGCTTGCCTTGGCTCACCGGTTGGCGCTCCACCACCTCGGCGTCGCGATGGAGCGGCTCATAAGGACGCAACGCGGCCAGCTCGGGAGCATCGCCTTGGTCGGAAATCAGCTCGCGGGCGGCCGCCGCCACCTCGTCGGGGTCGACCGCCCCCACCGCCAGCACCAACAACGGGCGCGTCGCCCGCAAGGTCAGGTAGTAGGAGTACAACGCCTCGGGCCCCACCGCCGAAACCTCCTCGGGCTGGCCCCACTTGCGAAGCCCAAACGGCCGTCCCCCCGCCACCGACTCTAACAGCCGCAGCGCGGCGTACTGGCCCTTGTCGTTGATCACCGCCTCCATCCGCCGCAGCAGCAAGGTCTTCTCTTGCTCGACCAGCGTAGGGTCGAAGTGTCCGGCGGAGGTGACCAGCGGCCGGCGCAGGACTTCGGTCAAAAAATCCAGCCCAAACGCCAGGGTGTTGGGCTTGCCGGGCAGAAAGCGGCCGTCCACCAGCTCCAGGTGGAAGGAGATCAGCTGGCGGTCGGCGACCTTGCCGACATCGGCGCGAAAGTGCGCCCCATACAGCTCCTCCAGCCGCTGGTGCAACCGGGTGGTAGACGGCCAACGCTGGGTGGCGCGTTTTAAGACGGCCGGCACCAGCGCCCCCAAGGACGCCTCGGCAGCCGTAAGCGGATTGACCCACACCGCGTGCAGGCTGATGGTTTTAAACCGGTCGGTGGTGTAGCAGTAGGTAACCCCTCGACCGTGGGTGCGGGTTTCAAAGCCGCCTGCCACCGCCGAGGCCTCCGATCGCCCTTCTTGACCCACGCGCTTCTCCTCCATCCCTGGGGTCGGCGCCCCTACGACACTACTTCTGATCCTTTGACAATCGCCAGGAGTTCATCCGCGAGCAGCGTCTCTTTTTCGATCAGGGCCATCGCCAAACGGTTGAGGATCTGTCGGTGGGTGGCCAAAAGCTGCTTGGCCCGTTCGTATTGTTGCATGATAATGGTGCGCACCTCGTGGTCGATGGCCGAGGCCACATCCTCCCCATAGTCGCGCTCGCGCACGATGTCGCGACCCAAAAACACCTGTTCGTAGCGGCGCCCATAGGTGATGGGGCCCAGTTCGTCGGACATCCCGTATTCGGTGATCATCTGGCGCACCATGGTGGTCGACTTCTCCAAATCGTCCTGGGCCCCGGTGGAAACCTGACCAAAGACCAGGTCCTCGGCGGCCCGGCCTCCTAAGGCCATCGCCACCTTGTCGAGGATCTGCGACTTGGTCACCAGGTAGCGGTCTTCCTCGGGCAGCGGCATGGTGTATCCCATGGCCATCCCGCGGGGGATGATGGTCACCTTGTGCACCGGGTCGCCGTGGGGCACCAACATCCCCACCAAGGTGTGGCCCGACTCGTGATACGCCACCGCCCGCTTCTCCTTTTCGGAAATGACCCGGGTCTTTTTCTGAGGGCCGGCCATCACCCGCTCGGCCGCCTCCTCGAAATGGGACATGTGAATCTCCGTCGCCCGCTCGCGGGCCGCCAACAGGGCGGCCTCGTTGGCCAAGTTGGCCAGGTCGGCTCCGGTAAATCCCGGCGTCCGCTTGGCGATGATATCGAGGTTGACGTCGGCGGCCAGCGGCTTCCCCCGGGTGTGCACTTCCAAGATGGCCCGCCGCCCCTTGACGTCAGGCCGATGCACCACGATTTGCCGGTCAAAGCGCCCAGGCCGCAACAAGGCGGGGTCGAGGACGTCGGGGCGGTTGGTGGCGGCAATCACGATGATGCCCTCGTTGACGCCAAAACCATCCATCTCCACCAGCAGCTGGTTGAGCGTCTGCTCCCGCTCGTCGTGCCCGCCGCCGTAGCCGGCGCCCCGCATGCGGCCAACCGCATCGATCTCGTCGATGAAAATGATACAAGGGGCGTTCTTCTTCGCCTGGTCAAACAGGTCGCGCACCCGGGCGGCGCCCACCCCCACAAACATCTCCACAAAGTCGGAGCCGCTGTCGGAGAAGAACGGTACGCCTGCCTCTCCAGCCACCGCCCGCGCCAGGAGCGTCTTCCCGGTTCCCGGCGGGCCGGACAACAACACCCCTTTGGGAATGCGGGCGCCTAGTTCCAGGTATTTTTTGGGATAACGCAGGAAGTCGACTACCTCTGCCAACTCCTGCTTCTCCTCGTCGACGCCGGCCACGTCGTCAAAAGTCACCCTCCGCCGGTCGTCGGTGTTGAGGCGGGCCCTGGACTTGCCAAACTGCATCACTCGGTTGCCCCCGCCTTGAGTCTGGCTGAAGAAGAAATACAACATCACCAAGAGCAGCAGGAAGGGTAACACGTTGCCCAACAAGCTCAGCCAAAACGAGGTCGACGCCGGCTGGGAGATCTCCACCGTCACCCCGTCGGCGACTAAGGTGTTGGCCAGCGCCGCGGTCCCCCCGGTGGCATAGGTGGTCTCAAAATGCTTGCCGTTGGTGGTGACGGCGAAGACCGTATGCGACTGTGGGTCGAGACGGGCGTGCGCCACCTGATGCGTCTGGGCCATGACCAACAGTTGAGAATAACTTTCTGTTGCTGTGGGCTGGGTCTGGCTGTTCATCAACTCGACCACGGTGGCCATGAACAGGACGGCCAAGACGATGACTAAAATCGAACGCACCCAGCGATTGTTCACGGTTCCCCCTCCCCCGCCCCCGACCAAGCTTGGGCCCAAGGCCGGGTCACTCCATTATATCACGACCAAAAACCGCCATTCCGGTGACGGCCGGCCCACTGCCGGTTCAACTCTGAGGCGGCCAGTAGCCGTATAGCCACTCCGTGCCCGCCGCCGATTCGTCGACGGCCAAGCCCACCACCGCCAGCACCACCTCGGGGCGCTCGCGGGGAACCAAAAGCGGCCAGCCGGGGCGCTGCCCGCGAGGAATCTTTAGGTCGACAAACAAATCCTGAAGCTTCTTGGTTCCGTGCAACCCCACCGGTCGCAAGCGGTCGCCCGGACGCCAAAAGCGCACCGCCAATTGATCCGGACTCCTACTCAGCCGGGAGTGAAACGGCGCCCCCTCGCCCCCGACCACCAGTCGCCCTCCCCGCGGCAACTCCACCTCCGAGCCCCGGATGGGGAACAGCTGGTCGAGCCAAGGGGTGGCTTCAGAAGGCATCAGTGCGCCCACCCGCAGGCCCCCAGTGGAAAAGTGTTCCACCCCGGTGCCCCCCGGCCACTGGGTGGTCGCTCGCAGTGCTTGGCGGACGTGAACCTGGGAGAGGCGAATCCCCCGCGCTTGGGCGTATCGCAGCAACAAGTGAGCCCGCACCGGGCGCGGCAAGGCATGGAAGCTAGGAGAAAGGCGCCACTCGGAATCGCCGGGGCCAAGCCCCTGCGACTTCAGCCAATCCTCCGCCACCGCCTCCACCCACTCGGCCCACTCCTGGGCCTCTTCCGCCAGGCGCCAGAGGGCCCGCTCCACCGCAGGATTGTAGTGCTGCCGCAGCAAGGGCATCAGCTCGTGCCGCAGCCGGTTGCGCAGCCACCGCGGATCTTGGTTGGTGGGGTCCTCCAGCCACTGCAATCCCAGCTCCTGCAGGTAAGCCCGCAAGGTGGCCCGGCGCTCCGGCAAGAGAGGGCGGAGAAGCGGACCGCGGCGCACCGCCATCGCCCGCAGCCCAAAGATTCCGGTCCCAGAAAGCACCCGCATCAACACCGTTTCCGCTTGGTCCTCCCACTGGTGGGCGAGCAAAATCGCCGCCGAGCCGCTAGCGCGCCGGAACTCCTCCAGACATTGATAGCGCTGGCGGCGCAGCGCCCCCTCCAGCGACTCTCCGCCAGACCTGGCTACGGCGATCCGGGCCACCCGCACCGGCCAGCCAAACTGCCGATAGCAATACTCCTGCACCCACCGGGCCTCGGCCGCGCTCTCCGCCCGCATCCCATGGTCCACGTGCAGCGGCCTAAGCCGCCAGCGCAGCGCCGGGCGAAGCCGGGAGGCCAAGGCCAGCAGGGCCATGGAGTCTCCGCCTCCGGACACTGCCACCACCACCGATGCTCCGGGTTCCACATGCCGAGACAACCGCTCCAATACGCGGCGCTCCAATTCGCGGCTTGACTGTGCCACCTGCGGCTGCTCCCCCACCTCGTTCGGCCTTGAGAGGTCCCTCTCTGCGAGAGAGCATAACACAGCCTCGCCCCGTCACAAGATGGGGCGGCTGAGCGGGCGATGGCGCCTTCCTCCTTGGGGCAGGCGAGCCCCCCGGGAAAGAAAGGCTTGATGCCACAGCACCAACATCAGGAGCGCGTAGAGCTTGCGGCCGGCGGCCGACCCCTCCGGCCTTACCGAGGTGGCCAAGCGGGATACCAAGGCGGGGTCGTACCAACCTAGGCCCAGGGCCGCGGAGTCGGTCAGCACCTCCACCGCCAAGGGGGCGAGCGACTCCTTGAGCCACAACCCGAGTGGCGTGGGAAATCCCCGCTTTGGGCGCCGAGCCAACTCAGGGTGGCGCTTTCTGACCGCCCGGCGCAAGACCCGCTTGTGTTCGGTGCCGCGCAGCAGGAAAGAGGGAGGGAGCCTCCAGGCCCATTCCACCACCCGGTGATCTAAGTAGGGGACGCGCACTTCCAGCCCGTAGGCCATCCCAATGCGGTCGGTCTTCAGCAAGGCGTCGTCGGCCAAATACCACAACAGGTCGAACGCCAACATCTGCTTCAGACGGGGGCAGGCGGCTAAGTCGGAGAAGAGCGCTTGCACTTCTTCGGTCGCCGGGGCGGAGGAGAGGCCAAACTCTCCGGGGTCGGCAAAGGTGACTCCGACCCCCCGGTAACTCTCGCCGGGAGCGCGCAGTGCGGCCATCAGCCGACGGCTTCCCCACCGTTGCGAAGACAGCCAGCGCCGGGCTAAGCCTAGGCGAGCTAACAGCCGGGCCCAAGGGTACAGCCGGGAGAGCCACTGCGCCTCCCGGTAGTGCGGATAGCCGGCCAACACTTCGTCGGCTCCCTCTCCGGAGAGCATCACCGTCAGCCCGGCTCCGGCCGCCCGGGCCGCCACCGCCTCGAAACTGAAGACGGTGGGGTCGCCGAGCGGCTCGTCCAGCCGCTCGGCCATGGATTGCAGCGCCGTCAGGTCAGGCGCCGGCAACCCCGCGGTAACCCAGGGCAGGTGCAGCGCTTCGGCCAAGGCCTGGGCCTGGGAGGCCTCGTCGTAGGCGGCTCCCCACTCCCCGCTGTCGAGGATGACCGCCACCGGTCGCGAGCCGGGATGGCGCACCGCCTCGGAGGCCAACCACCCGGAGTCGACTCCCGCCGAGAGGAAAATCCCTACCCGCCGCTCTCCGACCAAATGGTCCCGGACCACCGTCTCCCAGAGCGCGGCAAATTCCTCCGCCGCCTCTTCCAAACCCAGCTGGGGGGAGCGTTCCGGCTCAGGAGAGAGGCGCCACCACCGATGGCGGCGAACCTCTCCATCCTGGTCGATCTGCCAGTAGTGGCCCGGCAGGACCTTGTCCACCCCAAAGAGCAAGGTGTGAGGGGCTGGCACAAAGCGGTAGCTGAGATAGTGGGGAATCAGTTCGTGCCGGAGGCGGGGAGGAAACCCCGGCTGTCCTATAAATGCCTTCAACTCCGAGGCAAACCGCCATTGGCCAGGTTGCGACCAGACGTAGAGCGGTTTAATTCCCAGGCGATCGCGGGCTAAGTACAGCCGCCCTTCCCTGCGGTCGTAAATCGCGATGGCGAACATCCCCACCAACCGGTCTAACATCGCCATGCCGTACTCTTCGTATAGATGAGGAAGGATGGCCCCGTCGCTCTCTCCCTCGAGGCGGTGCCCGCGCTTAAGCAACAGGAGACGAAGCTCCCGGTGGTTGTAGATCTCGCCGTTGAACACCGCCGCCACCAGCCCATCTTCAGACCGGTAGGGACCCGCGGGGTCGCCCCGGCCTTGAACCGCCAGCCTGGCCACCCCAAAGGCCAGGAACCGGTCCTCCACCGTCCATCGCGTCCCGTCCGGTCCGCGGTGGCGCAACGCCTCCAACATCGCCCCGACCTCTCCGCCGGCGTGATGCGCCCCTTGTCCCGCCACCCCCGCGATTCCGCACACTCCAAAGCTCCCTCCCCGAAAGCCGCTGCAAAAACCGTTTTTACGGTATGGGCGGCGGCTGTGAACGGGTTGAGATGAAGATAAAGGGTGTCTTAAGGGAACGGGGTGTCGGCCGACCATCGAAGGTCCCAACCCGCGCCTGGACGTGGGGGCGTGGGCGCGGCAAGGTCTCGCAGCGCCTCGGACCTGCCGGCATGGCCACAAGGGGCGCGCGCCCTGAGCCTGGTGCGACCGGGTGGCCCGCCTCCACCCGGTGCGGCCGGCCTCGGCCGGTGGCCCTGGAGGGGTGAGGTAGGTGCAACCAGCTGACTTTTCCGGCCAGCAGGGGACACGCGAAAGCGCGCCGGCAGACACCCGGCGCGTTCGCCAGAGCCTGGGCTCGCGGTTAGAGACCTGGCCCTTCTTCCGGCGACAGTTTTCGCATCTGCTCCGTCCAGCGCTCCTCGATCCGCCCATAGCGCCAGACCGCCAGGGCCACCGCCCAGGTCAGCACAAACAACCCGACGATGTAGAAGCCGGCTTGGTTGATGTTGAAGTTGGCTATCCATCCCCAAAGCCCGCCGTTTAAACCGAGCTCGCCGCCCACCACCGAGGCCAGTTCAATGGTGCCGATGCCCAAGGCCACCGCCACCGAAAGCCCAGTGACGGCGAGATTGTAGTAAATCTTGCGCACCGGCTTGGCAAACGCCCAGCCGTAAGCCACATTCATAAACGTCCCATCCAGGGTGTCAAAGAGGCTCATCCCGGCGGCAAACAAGATGGGCAGGGCCAAGATGGCGTACCAGGGCAGGCGCGAGGCCGCGGCTCCCCCGGCCAGGAACAACAGCGCCACCTCGCTGGCGGTATCAAACCCTAACCCAAACAAGACCCCCACGGGGTACATCTGCCATTCCCGGGTAATGGTGCGCATCAAGCGGCCCAACACCCGATTAATCGCGCCCCGCGCGTCCAACAGGGCCTCGAGTTCCTGTTCCTGGTACCGCCCCCGCCACATGGCCCGGGTTACCCGCACGATGCCTGACAACGTGACCAGGTTGATGGTGGCAATCAGGTACAAGAAGAAGGCGGAGATCAGCGTACCTAAGATCCCCAACTCGTCGTTGATCGGGCCGTGGGTCCAAGCCGCCGCGGCCTGGACCCCGAGGGCCAAGACGGCGGACAGGCCAAAGACGATAGTGGAGTGGCCCAAGGAGAAAAAGAAGCCGACCGCCAACGGCCGCCGCCCGTCGTTGATCAGCTTGCGGGTGGTGTTGTCGATGGCGGAGATGTGGTCAGCGTCAAACGCGTGACGCACGCCCAAGGTGTAGGCGGTCAGGGCCAGGCCCAAACCAAACACCTTAGTTCCGACAAAATAGTGATGCGGCATCACCAGCGCCCACACGATGGCAAACCCAACCACGTGCAGGGCCAAAATCACCAAGCCAATGGCGGTGAGTCGTAGCCGCTCCCCAAGGCTAAGCGGGGGTTGGTGGCGAAGGTTCATCGAGGTCTCATCCCCTTGAAGAAGATCCATCCCTGGTGGGGACCGGCCGCCTACTGCGGCTCATCGCATCGCTCGGCGCGGTCGCGGCAGCGCGGGCACAGCCCCGCTCCTCCCAGCTGCACGCCGAACCATAGCGCCTCTGGTTCTACGGCCAATTTGACCAGCTGATTGACTTGCTCCCAGAGCCCAGGCGGGAAATGCTGGACTTCGCCGCACCGGCTGCAGACCCAGTGTCCATGCTCGTCGGCCCGGCCTTCCACCACCCGCACCCCGTTGGGCAGTCGGGACTCTCCGGCCAATCCCGCCTCGGTCAAGGCCTGCACGACTCGGTAGAGCGTCGAGAGCTCGATTTCCGGCGCGGACTCCTGCACCCGTCGCCACAACTCTTCCATGGTGTAGTGACGCCCGGACTGAGCCAGTACCCCCAGCACCAAGGTGCGGGGCAAGGTCGCCCGCAAGCCGCGTTTATGTAGTTGCTTCTCTACGTTGTATCGTTCCATATTGCAAATCGTACGCAAAAAGACCACTCACGTCAAGAGTTTTTTGGATCAAAGTATTAGAGGGGGATAAAGGACTATCTAGGCTTGGCGTGGTTAGAAGCGGCGAAGATAGGCGTCTAATCCCGTAGGTTCCAACAGCGGCCCCACCGCCTCGCCTTCGACCGCCTCGCAGCCAAGCCGCGCCAAGAGCTCCAAGCTTCGCGCATCGTCAACCCCGTCCGCCACCGCGGGCACCCCCAGCCTGCGGGCCAAGTCGATCACGCCGGCGACCAAGGCTTGGTCGCGAAGGTTGTCCAGGGCGGCCCGAGTCCACTCGGGGGCAATCTTGACCAAGGCCACCGGAAGGTGGCGCAAGGCCAGGAGGGATGCCGACCCTCCGCCGAAGGCATCCAAAGCCACCGCCACTCCCAACTCGGCCAAGGTTGCCACCTGCTCCTGGGATTGAGTCAAGTCTCGCAAGGGGGCCGCCTCGGTCACCTCCACCACCAACCGCCCTCCCCATCCCGGCTCGGCTGGCGGGTTGAGCTCTCTGAGGTCTGACGGAAAGCGCGGGTCGAGAAAATAGTGGGCGCCTAAATTGACGTGGAGGTCAAGCGACCAGCCTTGCTCGCGCAGATGGATCGCCGCGCGCCGAGCCGCCTCCAGGACAAACCGGCCCAACGGGCGGGCCAGGCCGGCGGAGTCCAGCAAGGCTTCGGCCAACAGCTCCCCTTCCGGCCCGGCCGGCAGGATCTCCAAGGCGAAGGGCCGGTCCAGGGTCCCCGCCGACCCCAGGCGCACCAGCGGTCGAAATCGCACCTCCAGCCGCCCATCGGAGAGCCATTGGGCTGCCTGGTGGCGCACCCAGGTCTCATGGGCCACCTCCTCCTCCAAGGCGGCGCGATAGAGCTGGTATTGGTCTCGCCCCTGGTCCTTGGCCGCGTACAAGGCGAGGTCGGCGTGGCGCAACAAGCTGGAGGGGTCGCCAGCGTCGGTGGGGAAGTAGGTCATTCCCAGGCTGGCCGAGATGTAGACCGACTCCCCATCCAGCCGGAAGGGCAGGCGCAGGCCTTGGAGCAGGCGGCGAGCGATGGCGTCGAGTTCCTCGGCCCGATTCAGGCCGGTGAGCAGGACGGCAAACTCATCCCCGCCCATCCTCCCCACCCGGTCGGCTTGCCGCACCAGGGAGGTAATCCGTGCCGCCACCAGCTGCAACAGCCTGTCTCCGGCCTGGTGGCCCAAGGTGTCGTTGACGGACTTAAAGCCGTCCAAGTCCAGCATCCCCACCCCCACCCCGGTGGCCTGCCGGCGAGCTTGGTCGCAGGCCTGCCGCAACTGTTCAAAGAAGAGGCGGCGGTTGGCCAGGCCGGTCAACGGGTCGTAGAGCGCCAACTGCTCCAACTCGCGTTGGCGTTCAAAGGCTTCCAACCCAAGCCCCAAGCTCAAGGCGATGTGCTCCAACAGCTCTAACAGGGGCGCGGAGAAGAACTGGGGGTCGCGGGCCCGCACCCCCATCACCGCCACCACCTCCCCAAACCGCCGAATCGGGATGGCGGCCACGGCGCGGATGCCGTGGCGCCGATACTCTTGGAGCATAAACGCCAGCACCGGATCGCTCTCGACGTCGAGCGAAACCTCGGTGGTTCCCTCCCGAACCGCCTTGGCCGCCGGGGTCTGACCGGTCGGAGCGTTGGGGTCTAAGCTCAGATCGAGGTCCTCGTACAACGCTTCCAGGCCCGGCGTGGGAGCTGGAATCAGCCCGCGCAGGCGGCCTTCGGCCTGCTCCACCCACCCGATCCACACCAGCAGCGCACCGACCCGCCGCTCCAGCACCCGCGCCGCCGCCTGGAGCAGTTCGGAAGGCTCAAGGGCCGGATGCCGGGCCACCAGTTCGTTGACTTCGGCCAGAGCGGCGTAGAAGTCTCGAAGGCGCTCGGCCTCCCGTTGCGCCTGTTCGCGGTCGTTCACGGCCGAGATGATGCTCAGCAGCGCCAGTTCCCGACCTTGACGGTCCTTCAAGGGAATCTTGAAGGTGTGAAAGACCTGCTGGCCGAGCCGCTCGATGCTCTCGACCGGCCGCGCCCCCTCCCAGGCCGGATGGTCGGAGGCGGCGCAGGCGGAGGCCGCCTCCGGGCTTAGGAGCTCCCAGTCGGTCTTGCCTTTCCAGTCCCGGCCCTCAAGCCCAAACCACTGCAGCACCTGCTGGTTGGCAAACCGCCAACCACCGTTCCGGTCCTTCAACAAGACCCCGTAGGGCAGACTGCCAAGATGGCGCAACAACAAAATCCACGAGGCCAAAAGGTCGGGCTGCCTGCGCCGCCTGTGCATGTAGGCGCGTCCTCCTCGCTCCGGCGCGTCCGCCGCGCGCAAAAACCTCCCAAAGAGGCGGGGTGTCCCAACGCAAACAGAGGATAAAAACCGCTCGGACTGAAAACTCCGTGCGGATTGTAACACGAGCGGAGGGAAGCGTCACGTCCTGGGGGCGATTTGCGTGAGACGAAAGATACCCGTCCAACCCAGGGGCTGGACGGGCCAGTCTTACTCGCGCTGCAAGAGGCTTCCGGCGTAGTCCAAGAGGGCCGCCGCGCAATGTTCACAGTAGCCGTCCTCGATCAGCCGCTCCTTGACCGCCTTCAGCTTTTCCTCCTGCTCCTTGTCCGGGGTCTTGGTGGAGGTGGTGGTGCGCACCAAATTGCGCACGTCGGCGAACAGCCGCCGCTCGATTCCTTCCTGCAGCCGGGGGTGAGAGTCCCATCGGAAGGGCCGCCCTTGGCGCGCGGCCGATCCGGCCTTGAGCAAGATCTCCTCCCGGAAGGCGCGGGCGGCCCCTTCGCTGACCCCGACTTGTTCCTCGATTTGGCGTAAGAAAGTCACGTCGGGCTCGCGCGGCTCTCCGGTGATGGGGTCCGCCACCTTGGTCTTCTGGATGTCCGCCTCGGCGTGGAGGAGGTAGTTTTCGAACAAGGTCTGAGCCGCCTGGTCAAAGGCATGGACAAACGCCTTCATCACCGTCTTCTTCACCGTCTTGTCGTATTCGCCCCGCACCAGCGCGATGAAATCGACCAGCCGCTGCTGATCTTCGCGCGTGTGATGGCTCAAGAAGCGCCCGGTTTCGGCAAAGGTCTTGGCCGCCCGCAAGTAGTCGATGGGATTGATGCACGGGCGAGCGGTTTGACCCATCGCATGGGTCAGCACGTTCATGGCGTCGCGGGGGGAGAGGCCGGTCAGCCCCTCCCGCGGGTCCTCCCGGCGAAGTTGCTGGACTTGGTGGTCGCTGTACTCCTTGATGCGGTCGCCGTTGTACAGTTTGGCCTTGTCCAGCAAGGTCAAGCTGGCGTCCTTGGGTTTAGACAGTCGAGACAACACCGAAAGCCAGGCCGCGGTCTCCAGCACGTGGGGGGCGATGTGGGTGTCGTGGAGCAGCCCCTCGGATAGCATCTTGCGGTAGATCGCCACCTCATCGTCCACCTTGAGGGCATAGGGCAACTGCACCACGTAGACCCGGTTTTTCATCGCTTCGTTCTCGGGATTGGCGATGAACTTCTCGTACTCGTGGAGGTTGCTGTGGGCGATCACCGTCTCGTCGGCGTAGATCAGCGCGTACCGCCCGGTCTTGATGTTTTGCTCCTGGGCCAAGGTCAACAACAGCGCCATGAAGTCGCGCGGCTGCTTCAGCCATTCCTGTTCTTCCATCAACCCGCGGTTGGCCACGTTAAACTCTCCATCAAACCGAAAAGCCCGGGGATCGGATTCCGACCCGTACTCCGCGATCTTGGAGAAGTCCAACGACCCGACCAGAAGCGCGGTGTCCAAATCCTTGGGGTCGCCAGGGGTAAAGGTCCCAATCCCCACCCGGTCGCGCTCCGAGAACAAGACCCGCTCCACCCGAAATTGCCTCCAGTCCTGTCCGCTGTCGCGCCACCGCCACTGGCAGAGCGGACAGAGGTCGCCCTCGATCACCACCCCGAGTTCTCGTTCCACCTCCGGCCGCAGCTCGTGCGGGATCAGGTGCAGCGGTTCTTCGTGCATCGGACAGCCCTTGATCCCGTAGAGCGCCCCCGCGTCGGTGCGGCTGTACAGTTCCAGTCCGCGCTTGAGATGGATCAACAGCGTGCTCTTGCCGGTGCCGGGCGGGCCGATGAGGAGCAGCACCCGCTTGCGCACGTCCATCCGCGCCGCCGCCGCCCGGAAATATTCCATGATGTCGCGAATTTGGGGAGCCAGGCTGAACAGCTTGCCATCGAAGAACCGGTATTCCGGGCCGTCTTCGGTCTCCCTCACCCCGGCTTCCATGATCATGTCGTAGATGCGAGCATGGCTGAGTCGGGCCACCTTGGGCTGGCGGCGCACGATGTCAAGGTACTCCTCGAACGATCCCTCCCAGTGTAGCCTTTGGGCCTGCTCGCGATAGGCGTTCAACCTTTCTGTGATCTCGTTCATGCTACCCCTCCTTCGTCTGGCCATTGTCAGCCGCGGCGACGCGGCTCCACCCGGTACGGCTTGGCGTTGGCGTCGTACAACACCACCCCCGCCCCCCACAGGTCGCGAATCGCCTCCAAGGTCAGCTGCGTCCATTCCGGGTCGAGTTGGCTATCGTCCGGCGTGTGGCGAAGCTCCAACACCCCGTTGACTCCGACGTCGACCACCTGGATCTCCGGAGGACCGACCGCCAACGCATTGGCCAAGGCCGCGCGCAAATCCTCCACGTCGCTTTCCTCGTAGATGGCGTCCCAGGTCGGCAAGGGCCCCCGCGGCGTGCGCACCTCGCCTTGGACCCAGCGGTAACGGTACAACTGCAGTCGGCGGACCCGCTGGGAGTCCAGGTAGTTGCGGACCAAGCCGGCGTCGGTCTCCTCCATCCAGATCTCCCGGGCGCGGGCAAAGCCGAACTCTTCCACCAACGATTCGGCGAACTGCCAGCCAAACCAGTAGGGGTTGAGGCGCAAGGGGTCGGGCGTCGCCACCTGGGCGTGCACGCGGGCCACCTCGATCGCCTCGCCCGGCTCCAGCTCGAGACGGGGCAACAGGTGGTGGTGGCAGTAGGTCGCCCACCCTTCGTGCAGGATCTTCACCTTGCGCTTCGGGGCGTGGTACAGGCCTTCGAGGCGAACCACCTCCAGGACATCCCGCTCCCAGTCCTGCAAGACCGGAGAGTGTCGGGCGATGAAGCCGAGCAGGTCGGAGGTGGGCAGAGAGTACCGAGGAGGCCGGCGGCGAGCTGCCGGCTTCTCCTCTCCCCACAGGTCCAGGTAGGGGTTGGGCCGCGAGGGGGGATTGGTCGGCTCGGCGCGTTCTTGGGGCTCGACGGCGACCTGATCCTGGATCGACAAGGCCCGGTCCAAGATCGCCTCCACCGCATCCGCTCCATACTCGCGGGCGTACTGGGCAAACCGCTCGCGACTGGCGGCCAAAGTGTGATGAAACTGCTTGGGCCCGTCCTTGAGCAGCAGATGGTTCTTGAACAGGTCGGCGTGCCCGAGCACGTGGGCCATCACCAGCTTCTGCGCCGCCACCGTGTTGGAGTCCAGCAGATAGGCGATGGCCGGTTCGGTGTCGATCACCATCTCGTACAGCCGCCCCTGTCCGCGATCCATCCGCTGCTTCATCCGCCAGTAATCGCGACCGTAAATCCAGTGGCTGTAATGGCCAGGCATCCCGTAGGCGGCCAACTCGTAGATGGCGTGAGCCGGCACGATCTCGAAATCCACCGGCACCGGATCGATGCCGAAGGCCAGCGCCTCCTCCCACAGTCGGCTTAAGAACCCCTCGAGTTCCGCTTTCAGGCTCACCGCGCACCCCCCTCTCCGGGCTTCTCCTCAGGCCGAGGCCTCTTCCTCCTGCAACAGCAATTTGATCGCCTGCAGGACATCCGAACGCTTGTTCAACAGCACGTGGCGATAGGGGGGCCGTGGCAGCTCCTCCAGAAGATGGCTCAGGCGAGACGGGCTGTGCAGGAAATAGTTGGGCGGCTGCAGCTCGACCAAGCCAAACCACCGCACGTTGGCGCACAACTGCTGCGCCGCCTCAAAGGCCGCATGGCCGTCGGCGACGTCGCCATCGGTGAAGTGAAAGACAAAGGTATTCCACTGGCTGGACGGATGGTGCACCTGCATGTACTGCTGAATGGCTTGATAGGCAGGGGCCGCCAACGTCCCTCCACCTTCCGCCAGCCCGAAAAATTGCGCCTCGTCGGTTTTCTGGGCGGAGACGTCGTGGACCCAGAACTCGACCGCCACCGTTTGGTACTGTTGACGCAACCAGGTGACAATCCAAAAGGTCAAGACCCGGCTGAGGTACTTGCGCTCGCCCCCCATCGAGCCGCTGATGTCCCTCAGCAAATAGATGGCCGCCTGCGTGATCGGCTCCGGCTCCTCGCGTGCAGCCCGAAACCGGAGGTCATCCGGGGTAAAGTTCAGGGGCTTGCCCTCGGCCAAACTCCTGGCCAAGGCCTCCTTCAAGGTCGCCCTCCGCGAGAGCGTGGGCAACGTCCCATGCCGCCGGCGGCTGTTCCACTGCAGCTTGGGTCGCCAGAGGTCCTGACCCCCGCGGTCCTGCAGGTTGGGCAGCTGCAGGTCCTCGAAGACCATGGCAATGGCCGTGCGAATGTCGAGCTCCACCTCGATCTCGTGCTCTCCAGGCTGGTCCCCGGGTTGTTGGTCGCCCCCGCCCTGCCCTTGGCCGCCTCGGGGAACCCGAGCGATGATGTCCCCCGGTTCTCCCGGACCTTGGCCCACCCCGCCGGTGGGCGCGCTGGGCATCTTGGGGCGGAATCGCGGCAATTCCAGGACCTTGACCGGAACTTTGACCTTCTGGGTCTGGCCTTCGATGAGCGGAGTCTCGGCGACCACGACTGGCAGTTTTTGCCTGATTGCCTCCCGCAGCCGATCCAGATGACGGGCCTGGTCCAACGACCCCCGTCCGGCTAAGTCCCAATTTCCTTCCGATACGCTGCCCGGCATGGCGATCCCCCTTTTGGCGGCTCCTTAGCCCCAAAGACGCCTGCGACTCGCCGACCCATAGGCCGCGGCGCGGGTTGCGTGCTCCTCTCGTCGCTATCGATATATGGTGGTTTTTGGCAAAAGGTGTGGTCCTACCCTCGGCCTGGCCCTCGAAATCCCGGGGTGGTGCGACGAAGAACTCGCTCCCCCGCGTCAAGGCGGGGCCAGGACGGTGGTTGTCGGGTATCCGGGTTCGATGCTTCCGCCACGTTGGCGCGTGTGCAGCTGACAGCTAACTGGTTGCAGTGTGCGTTGGGTATTCGGGTCAGAGTCGTTGACGTGCCTGATTGTCCGTTTCCTGCACCTTCAAACGGTAATCGCCGGATCGCTGGTCGTCGCGTTGAAAACCTCACAAGCCTTTGCCAACGGTTCAAAACGGTTTGCCGCGAACGCCTCGAGCTATGGAAGGTTGACAAGATTGTGCGCCATCGACCTCTGCCAACGAGCAAACGGACTGCATAACGATACGATTCCGACTCGATCATAACGGGGAATCCCCTATCCGAGTCAAGTCATTATGCACATTCTCTTTCGGGAAATACTGGGAAATACGCAAGGGCGCGGGCTCTTGCGGCGTTTTTGGCCCAGCCTCGGAAGCCATCGATATTCTCTGCCGCGTCGCTGGCGTCTAGAGGGAGATGAGAATTCTTTTAGCCGACAATTAGCCTCTCCCCACTCCCGGCCGCCATCATGGCGGGAGGCGAAGTTTCCAACCCCAGAGGAGGTACCCATGACCGAGCTTTGGGCACGCATCGGCTCCCAGCTGTTTCCGCCCACAATCCACCCGATGGTGGTCCACTTTCCCATCGCCCTGCTGTACTTGACCACCCTGTTCGACTTCTTGGCGGTGGTCTTGCCCCACCGCCGCTCGCGGACATTCCACCAGGTCGGCCTGTGGCTGCTTTCCCTGGGGCTGGTCTCGTTGGTAGCCGCCGCTCTGGCGGGGATCATCTCAGAGAGCGCCGCCCACTTTACCCCGGCTACTCGGGCCCTGTTGTCCGTCCACCAGCGTGACGCCTTCCTGACCGGCCTTTTGGCCTCTGGCGCCTGGATTGTGCAGGTGATGACGCCGTTTGCCCCCGCCGCGTCCAAGGAGAGTTGGAGCCTGGCGGGTCGGGGCCGGGTCTCCTGGGTCGTCTTGGCCTTGGTGGCCTCCGCCACCGCCATGGTCAGTATCACCGGCAGCTTAGGCGGCACCATGGTCTATGGCCACGGGGTCGGCGTCGGAGGATAACCGGGGCTTAGGGTTGGCGGGAGAGGGCGGCCCGATGGGCACGCCCCGCGGTGGAGGGGGTGACCCGCCGCCACTCCCGCACCGCCACCTCGGACCACACCTTGCCCAGGGTGTCTCGGACTCCCCGAGGCAGGAAACGCACCACCGCCACCGTGGCGTCATCGCGCCCGTCTTGGTCGTGACCCAGCATGAAGCTTAAAATCGTCTCAGCCATCACCTGGGCGTCGGACAGCGGCAGTTCGCGTAGAAAGTCGCGCAGACGCTCCTCTCCCCGGGTGGGGTCGCGCTCCATCACGCCGTCGGTGACCATCACCACCAGATCTCCCGGCTCGAACAAGCAGCGTTGGGGCTCCACCCGGATCGAGGGAAGGATTCCAACCGGCAGGCTCTGCGCGCTGACCACCTCCACCTGTCCCCGCCGCACCAGGAAGGTGGGAGGGGCCGCCACCTTGACGATCTCCCCCCGTCGGGAGATGCGGTCGACCACCAGCAAGTCCAAGGTGGCAAACTTCTCCTCGTCCAACGACCGCAACAACAGGGTGGAGTTTACCGCCCGCACCACCAGCTCGGGGGAAAACCCTGCCTCCAGTAACTTTTCCGCCAAGGCCACGGCGGTCCCGCTCTCCCAGGCCGCCCGCGGACCTACCCCCATGCCGTCGGAGAGGCCGATCGCCAGCTGGCCCCCGGCCAGTTCCTTCACCAGTTCGGTGTCCCCCGAGACGTAACCGCCGGCGCGCGGCCGTTTGGCAATTCCGATTGCGTAGTCTAACGTCACCGGCCGCGCCCGGTAGCGGACCTGAGCGGGACGCCAGTCGCGCGCCATCTCCTGCAGCAGTTCCGCCACCCCCCTGAGCTGACGTTGGGCCAGGCCGCGGGTCTCCTGCACCCGCAGCTTCAAGTCGGCGCGACTTTTCTCGTGGGCCACCGCCCGGTTGACCTCCTGGGCCACCACCTCCGGCCGAATGCAGCGCTGCCCGAAGAGGTCGCTCAAGGCCTCGGCCTTGATAGGGCTTTCCGCCGCCCGGCTCACCACTTCCTGCAGGGCGCGGTAGGACCGATAGAAGTCGCGCTCCCAACACCCTCGGTACAGCGAACACTTTCGGCAGACCGCCGCCACCACACGCTCGGCGACTTGGCTTTCCGTCCGCGGTTTTTCCTCAGACACCTCAAAGGCCCGGGCGATCTCGTTCATCACCCCGGCCAACCGTTCCAACCGCTGGGGCAGGTCCTGCGGGTCCTCCCCCGCCCACAGCAGGTTGGCCCAGGAGGCCACCCGCCGTACCGCGGCACCCGGAACCAGTTGCCAGGCGCTGGCGGCAGCGGCCAGGGAAACCCAGGTGGCGGTGGGATGCTCCGGCATGTGCACCAAAACGGCATACGCCAAGGAACCGAACACCAGCCCCAGACTGCCCCAACGCCAGTGATAGCGCTCGAGCCAACCGGCGGCAAACCCGGCCGCCACCAGCGCCCCCACCCCTCCGGTGGGAGCGACCCCGCGCAAGGCGAGGGTAATCCCCAGCGTGGCCCCTCCCAGCGCGCCGCCTCCGGGGCCGCTGGCCACCCCGCCGAGCAAGATCAACAGGCCCCCGGCGAACAGGCTAGGCCAGAACAGCCCGGCGTGTACCGCCGCCAAGCCCGCAATCAAGGCCCCTCCGGCGGTCAGAAAGAGCACCAGGCTGGCCCGGTCTCCTTCCCCGCTGCCAAAGCGCCTCCACTCCCGTACCGCGGCGGCGTACAGCAAGGCCGCCCCGACGCCGACGGCGACGTCTAAGATGGCACCTTCCCAGGTCCAGGCTTGTCCGACCGCAAACAGCGCCACCGCCCCGAGCCCGACCATCGGCCAGGTCATCCACCCCCATCCCGGTCGCCGGTAGGGCAAGGGAACCAGCAGCACCAACAGGCAAAAAAGCCCCGCCGCGACCGGGCCCACCCCCAAGGCGGTCCCTAGAACGGCTCCCCCGGCGGCGGCCAAGAACGTGCCGCGGTTGGTTCGCCAGACCCACAGCGCGTAAACCCAGGCGAACGGTGCGGCGTGGTGGTAGATCAGAGCTTGTCCCAGCACCACCCCGACCAACGCCACCATCAGGTGGCGCCCCAGTCGGACCTGGTCTCCATCGGCCGACGCCGACCGGCGGCCGTCTTTGGCCGGGACCTCAGCTCGCCGAAACCATGCTCCCTCCGCCACACCTTTTCCCCCTTTACTGTTCCGACCATAGCAAATAAGGACTACCGGGATTTGGCAAAGCTTGGCAGCTCAGGCAGGGAGTTCTCGACAAGGCTGCAGGCCACCGGGCAAATCGCCTCGGCTTGGGACCTCTCGTCAATGGCAGGGACAACCCTTTATAATCACCTTGGAAGCGTTGTCAAACCGATGGGGAAGGGCGCAGGAGGATTCGCTTTGGGTCGAGCGGTCGGGTTGCCGGCGTTCATCCTTGGGTTGAAATGGTAGGGGGTCCAGATGGGTAAGTCTTTGGCCACGTGGGTAGAGGCCGCTCGGCCTTTCTCCTTGACCGCCTCGTTGATTCCGGTTTTGGTGGGCGTGGCGTTGGCGATGGGGACCGGAGTGACCATCGCGTGGTGGCGGTTCGCCATGGTGCTGGTGGGTGGCGTGCTCCTCCAAGTCGGCACCAACATGGTCAATGATGCCTACGATTATTGGAAAGCGGTAGACTCCGAAATCACGCCGCGGGCCAGCCGGGTGGTCATCGAAGGGCGGTTAGATCCCCGGCGGGAATTGCGCGGGGCTTACGCGGTGTTCGGCTTCGCCTTGGCCTTGGCCATCGTCCTGGCCTGGGCCGGCACGCCTGCCGTCTTGATTCCGGTGCTCATCGGCATCATCGCCGGCTTCGGCTATACCGCCCCGCCCCTGGAGTACAAGTACCGGGGGTTGGGAATCCCGGTGGTGTTCGTGATGATGGGGCCGCTGATGGTCTGGGCCGCCTACCTGGGAGTCGGGGGGCAGGGGTGGTGGCTTCCCACGCTGGTCGCCCTGCCGGTAGGATTTTTGGTGGCGGCGATTCTGCATGCCAACGACTTGCGAGATTGGGAAGATGACCGCCAGGCGCACATCGTCACCCTGACCGGAGTTTTGGGATTTGTCCCCGCCTGGTGGCTCTACGCGTTCCTGCTGTTGGCGCCGTACTTGACGGTGACGCTTTTGGTGGTCGGCCATTGGCTGTCGGCCTGGTCGCTGGCGGCCTGGATCACCTTCCCCGCCGCCTGGCGCTCGATTCGGCAGGCGCGGTGGCCCGGTCGGGAACGCTTGGCGATCTTGGACCAGCGGACGGCGCAACTCCATCTGCTGTTTGGCTTGCTGTTGGCCTTGAGCTTAGGAGTGCCGCGGTGAGCGAGGGCGGCTGGCCTCTGACCACCGACCGCTTGTGGCGCATCCTTCCCGTTCCCGTTGTCCTCTGGTTTATCGTCTTTGGCTGGAAGCCCTGGCCATTCTGGGATCTGATGATACCGGCGATGCTGGTGCTCTTGGGCATCGCCTGGAAACTGGGAGGCCGGGAATTTTTGCGCCGCCCCTTCACCCTGTCCGACGTGGCCCTGGGAGTGGGGTCGGCCGTGGTGTTGTACGCGGTTTTTTGGGTAGGAAACGCGGTGGCTCCCCTGATCTTGCCAGGGGCTCACCAGGACGTCGGCAACGTCTATGGGTTAAAGAGCGGGTTTTCCCCCTGGCTGGTAGGGGCCGCCTTGGTGGTGGTCTTTGGTCCCGCCGAGGCCAGCTTCTGGCAGGGGACGGTACAGGCGGCCTGGATGCACCGATACGGAAAGAACCTCGGTTGGCTCCTGACCTCAGCCTTTTACGCGGCGATTCATACCTTCTCCCTCAACCCGATGTTGGTGACGGCCGCCCTGGTGGCCGGGCTCGGCTGGGGCCTACTCTATCGGCTGACCGACCGCCTGTGGGCGGTGATGATCTCGCACAGTCTGTGGGATCTGGCCATCTTGGTGCTCTTTCCGATCCGTTAAGCCCGTAGGTAACGCGTTCCACCCCAGATAAACCACGCAGGTCTGGCGTTCGGTCCGCCGACCCACCTGGACGGCCTCAAAGCGATGTCCACCCGCCGCTCCTCTCTCCTATGGCCCAGAGGCCTTCGAGACCGGCGGCGACAGCGGAGGGCAGAGGACCTGGGCCCGCTGCCCGTGCTTCGGGCCCTGGGACTGGAGAGGCGAACCACAAGGGACTCGTCCCCCGGCGGTCATAAAACCGTTGACCCCGTTCCCAGGGCCCTGGGGAATAGCGGAGCTGCCTTAGGGAGAGGATTCGGATCGGGCGCTTATCCCCGAACACCTCGACCTCGGGAGCGATGCGGAGATGGGCAAGGCCGCCTTTCTGGTCCCCTTGGGGGAAGGCCACGTCAACCCTGCCTTGGCATTGGCGCAGGAGCTAGGACGCCGCGGCCACGCGGTGGCCTTTTACGCCGACCAAGCCTTTCGGTCTCGCATCGAGCGGTCAGGAGCCAGCTTTCGGCCGTTGGCCAGCCTGATCCACGCCCCCTCGGCCTTCGACTGGCTGCAGCACCCGCATCTCATCTCGCGGGCCAAAATCCAAGAGCGCCTGGTGGATTGGGTGATGGCAGTGGCCGACGCGTTGTTGCACCGCCTCGGCCAGGATCAACCCGATTATCTGGTCTGCGACAGCGCGGTTGGCCTGCTCGGGGCCGTTGTCGCCCGTCGGCTACAGATTCCCCACATCGGCCTTTGCACCACCTTCGCCTGGACCGCCGGCATGCCCCCTATCTTCCCCGCCGCGGACGACCGCCCAGCCGCCGGGCGGGGCGAACCGGGAGGGTATGAGGAATTCGCAAGCCGCTATGGGTTTTGGCCTCCAGAGTTTCCCGAAGGCTGGTTTTCGCTGGCGGAGGTGACCCTGGTCCTGACATCGCGCCTGTTCCAACCGGATTCGGAGCAGTTTGATCAGCGCTTCCATTTCATCGGCCCTTGCATAGGAGAGCGCTTTGAGGCCGGCGATTTTCCCTTGCAGACATTAGACCGCCAGCGGGTGCTCTACATCTCCCTGGGAACCCTGTTCAATCACAAGCCGGCCTTCTACCAGCGCTGCGTAGAAGCCTTCTCCGACTTTCCCGGGGTGGTGGTGATGGCAATCGGACGCCGGACCGACCCCGAAACCCTACCGGCCGTACCTCGTCATTTCATCCTCCGCCCTTACGTCCCCCAGCCGGCCGTTCTCCAGCGGGCTGCCGCCTTTCTCTCCCACGGCGGAATGAACAGCGTCAACGAGTCCTTGTACCACCATGTGCCGCTCCTACTCTACCCCATCTTTGGCGACCAGCCGGTGGTCGCCCGGCGCGTGGTCGAACTCGGCGCCGGCCTTTGCCTTTCCCCCGACCCTAGCGTCGAGGAGATGCGGGACCGACTCCAGACCCTGTTGGCCAACCCCGGCTACCGAGCCCAAGCCGCCCGCATCGGCGCCTCCCTGCGCGCCGCCGGAGGGTGCACCCACGGGGCGGACGTGATTGAACGTTACGCGCGCACCGCGCCGTTGCAGATGCATTGAGGCGCCGGTCCGCTCCCCGCCCTACCGCCCCCTCACCATCCCCTGTCGGCGATGCGGCTCCCGACCAACCCCCGCCCCGCGGTGCCGGTTTGCAGACCTCGCACAAAAAGGAGGAACTGAGCGTCCTGCGCAGTATTGTGGAGATAGGGTAAGGAATCGGCCGGATCCGTCAGCCCAAGGACAAGGGGGGATGGCCGTGGAGGAGGGTTCAGCCGCGCACCCGCCCTCCCCTCCGGAAGGGGAAGCGGTGACCTTCTCCGTCTCCGGGGTTCAAGGCATCGGCACCGTGTTGTCGGTCGGTCCCGCCGAAGGAGAGGAATTGCCCATCGTGGTGGGGACTGCGGCGTCGGTGGCCCGGCAGGTGGTCAGCGACGGCCGCGGCTGGTTGGTCTGGCCCCGGCCGGAGATGGCTCGGGTATGGCGTCGCGCTTGGGTGATTGAAGCCGTCACCTCCCACACGGTCCATGGGCGGCTGGTAGGGCCGGTGATCAGTGGACTGGCCCGCGCCCCCCGGCTTACCTTGACCTTGCCGGTGGAATTGTGGCAAGGTGACCGCCAGTGGTCCGGAACCACACTAGACCTCTCCTTGTCCGGGGTGCGGGCGTTGTTCCTGGAAGCCCCGAGCGCCGATGCATCAGCCCATTGGCGCCTTTCCCTGCCTCCTCCCCATCGTCCGCTGGTGTTGGCAGGACGCGTGGTGCGGGTCGAGCCGCGGGCCAACCGGGTGGAGGTGGCAGGTCAGTGGGAGCGGTCAAGCCCGGCCGACGTACAGGCATTCGAAGTGCTCAAGGCGTTTTATCTGGAGGCGATGTCGCACGCCTCGCGGTAGAAGTCAGGGGCCCGCCGCCCACAGTCGGCGCTCAGAGGAACACCCGCATCCCCGCCGCCACCGCCAATGCTCCCAACACCGCCGTCCCCAGGTGAAAGACCAGTTGCCCGGGGGTCTTGCGGCGGTCCGGCTTGCGGTGGTGCAGGACCAGTCCCGCGATGGTGGCCGCTACCAGCAGCCCTCCCCCGGCCAAAAAGGTGAGGAACTGGGAATAAGCCACCCGCCCCTGCCACAGCTCCCAGTCGATCTGCCAAAAATACCAGGTGCCGAGAAAGGCGAGCCAGACCAACGTCGCGGTGGCCAGGTGGATTCCGGCCACCACCACCGACCGGCGTCGGCGAATGAAGCGCAGTCCGGCGTATACGCCCATGCCCAGGGCCAACGCCAACAAGATGTAGTCCATCCACGCCAAGACCCGCATCTCGGCTAAGAAGAGCTGCAGGCGGGAATGAAAGATGTGGGTCACGATGGGGAGGCCTCCACCTCCACCCGTTCCAAGAGCTCGCGCAAGTAGGCCAGCAGCGGCTCCCGCAGGTCGGCCCGGCGGAGGGCCACCTCGATGGTGGCTTTGACAAACCCCAATTTTTCCCCCACGTCGTATCGGACCCCGGAAAACGGCACCGCGATCAGTTGACCGGCCTGGGCCAAGACGTCCAACGCGTCGGTGAGCTGAATTTCTCCGCCGGCCCCCGGCTTGAGATCTTTGAGCGCCGCGAACACTTCGGGGCTGAGGATGTATCGCCCCATGATGGCCAGCGGCCGCACGTCGGGGTCGAGGCGATCCGGTTTCTCCACCAAGTGGCGCACCCGGATGGTGCCGTCGGCCCGCTCCTCCCCAAACACGATGCCGTATCGGCTGGCTTCTTCGCGCGCCACCGGCTGCACCGCCACCACCGACAGCCCGGGCTCCCATTTCGCCATCAGCTGGCGCAGCACCGGAGGATCGGCCACCATCACGTCGTCACCCAAAAGGACGCAGAAGGGGTCGTCGCCCACGTGGCGGCGGGCCGCCAACACCGCGTGCCCCAGTCCCAGTGGAACCTTCTGGCGGATGAAATGCAAGTCCGCGATGCGGCTTACCCTTTGGACGACTTCCAGCAGTTCCTGCTTGCCCCGTTCCCGCAGGAACTCCTCGAGTTCCGGGGCGCGGTCAAAGTGGTCTTCGATGCTCCCCTTGTCGCGGCCGATGATGACCAAGATGTCATCGATCCCGGAGGCCACCGCCTCTTCCACGACAAACTGGATGGTGGGCGTGTCAATGAGCGGCAACATCTCCTTGGGCTGCGCCTTGGTTGCCGGCAAGAAGCGCGTTCCCAGGCCGGCGGCGGGAATCACCGCCTTTTTCGGTTGCACCGCGTACACGATCTCCCCCCCCTGGAATGGCCACATCCCTTGACCTACAAAAGGTGTTCGTGCTGGGCTTCCTTAAGCGCTTGAACTACCTTGCGCACCTCCTGGGCCCGGTCTGGCGACAAGATCAACACCGCGTCGCGGGTGGCCACCACCACCAGGTCCTTGACCCCGATAAAGGCCACCACCGGACCGTCGCTGATCGCGGTGACGTTTTGGGCGTCGACAAACACCGCCTGGCCACGAGCCGCGTTGTGGTCGTCGTTGCGCGGGAGATGTCTGGCCAGGGCACTGAACGTCCCGACGTCATCCCACCCGATGTCGGCCGGAATCACATAGACGTTTTGCACCTTTTCCATGATCCCGTGGTCGACGGAGACGCTGGGGAGCTCAGGGAAGACCACGTCCAGAAGGGCGGGATCGCGGACCACCGCCTCAATCCCCCGAGCCACCTCGGGCAGCAAGGTGCGAACGGCGTCGATAAACTCGCCTACCCGGAAGGCAAACATTCCGGAGTTCCAATAGTACCGCCCCGAGGCCACCATCTCGGCCGCCACCGCCTCCGGCGGCTTTTCCACGAACCTCCGCACCTTCAGCGGTCCAAAGCTCAACCTCGCCCCATCCCATTCGATGTAACCGTATCCTGTCTCCGGATGGTTGGGCACGATGCCAAACGTGTAAAACCCGCCCTCTTGTTCGGCACAGCTCAACGCCAGTTCGACCAACTCGCGGAACCGCTGCTCCCGTTGGATGAGGTGGTCGGAAGGGAGGACCAACATCACCCCCTCCGGGTCCCGCCGCGCAATCGAATACGCCGCCCAGGCGATCGAGGGAGCGGTGTTGCGCCCTACGGGCTCTCCCAGGATCTGGGACAGCGGAACGTCCGGAAGGTTTTCCTCCACCTTGGCAACGTAGTCGCGCCCCGTGACCACCCAGGTGTGTTCGGCGTCAATCAGCGGTCGCACCCGCTCCCGAGTGCCCCGGATCATACTGTGTTCGCCCATCAAGCTGAGAAATTGCTTAGGATGCATGGCCCGGGACAGGGGCCAGAACCGCTCTCCGCGACCACCTGCCAAAATCACCAGCCATCGTGCCAACCGTCTCGACTCCTTACCTTCCCCGCGGCCTCGGGCCGTCGGCTCAGTCCGTGGCGAGTCGCCCCGACTCGTGCAGCCCAAAGGCCTCGTGAATCGCGGAGAGCGCCTTTTCCGCCTGATCGCGAGCAATGATGCAGGATATCTTGATTTCAGAGGTCCCTATCATCTGAATATTAACTCCGGCGTCGGCCAACGCCCGGAACAATTTGGCTGCTACTCCAGGGCGACCCAACAGCCCAGAGCCCACCGCGGACACCTTGGCCACTCCGCGGTCCACCACCAGGGACTCTCCTCCCAACTCCTCCAAGGCCTCCTGGCTCAGCCGCTCGGCCAGCTCGGCGTCGTCCAGTGCCACCGTAAAGGCGATGTCGTTGAGCTGTTCGTGGGAGAGCGACTGGATCACCAGGTCGATGTTGATCCCCGCCTTGGCCAGCTTCTCAAACAGGTAGGCGGCTACGCCCGGCGCGTCGGGCACCCCTTTCAACCCGATTTTGGCGATCCGCTTGTTGAGCGCCACCGCCGTCACCGCCTGCTGACCGCTGGCCCCATGGTGGTCAATCACGGTCCCAGGAGCGTCTTGAAAGGTAGAACGGGCATGGATCACGACATGTTTCCCCCTTGCGTAGTCGACCGCCTGGGTCTGCAACACCTGTGCCCCCTGGCTGGCGAGCTCCAGCATCTCATCGTAACTCAGCTGGGCCAACGGCACCGCCGTCGGCACCACCCGCGGGTCGGCGGTGAACACCCCAGCCACGTCGGAATAGATCTCGCAACGGTCCGCCTTGAGCGCACTGGCCAAGGCAATCGCGGTCAGGTCGGAACCCCCCCGCCCCAGCGTAGTGACGTCATCGCGGCCGTTGACCCCCTGAAAGCCCGCCACCACCGGCGTCACCCCGGCCGCCAAGGCTTCGCTGACCTTCTGGGGATGGACCGCCAGGATGCGGGCCCGACCGTGGTCGTAGTCGGTGAGGATTCCGGCGTCGCGCCCGGTGAAGGAGCGCGCCGGCACCCCCAGCGCCTCCAGCGCCATCGCCATCAGCGCCGTCGACTGAATCTCCCCGGTCGACAACAGCACATCCATCTCCCGCGCCGGCCGAGTATTGCTCACCGCCTCGGCCAAGGCCACCAGCTCATCGGTGGTGTCGCCCATCGCCGACACCACGACCACCACTTGGTGGCCTTCGTCAATCGTCGCCTTGACCTTCTGCGCCACTCGACGGATGTGATCCGGCGTGGCCACTGAACTTCCGCCAAACTTTTGCACGAATAGCACGCGACTTCCCTCCACCCAGGATGCGGTGCGACCTGATTCCTATCATACCAAAAAAGCTCGTCTGCTCGGCGAACAGCTCTCAGCCGCTGCTTTTGAAGCGCTGAAGATGGGATAAAATCGGCAGCAATGGTTCCACCCGGTTGAAGGAGGGAACCAAGTAGACGCCTGCCACCGCGGCGCGAATTTGCTCGATGAACTCGAGGGCCAATTCGATTCCCTTCTCGGGGGTGTCCTGGCCTTCCATGCGGGCCATCACCGCGTCGGGGATGCGAATCCCGGGGACCTCGTTGTTGAGATACTGCGCTTGCCGGTAGGAGATCAGAGGCATCACCCCGACCAAAATCGGGATCGCAATCGGTCCAAAGCCCTCGAGGAACTGCAGCAGCTGCCAGGGCTCGTAGACCGGCTGGGTCATGATGAACATGGCCCCCGCATCCAGTTTCTGGCGCAGGCGTTCGTACTCGACTTCGACCGGCTCCACGTTGGGGTTGAGTCCCACCCCCAGACAGAATTGGGTGGCACTGCCCAGTTTGAGGCCCACCGCGTCCTCCCCTTGGTTGAAGCGCTGCAGCACCTTGACCAGGCCAATCGAGTCGATGTCCCAAACCGCGGTGGACTGGGCGTAGTCGCCGAGTCCCGGCGGATCCCCAGTCAGGCACAAGACGTTGCGGATGCCTAGGCTCCACGCTCCCAACAGGTCGCTTTGCAACCCCATCAAGCTGCGATCCCGGGTGGTGAAGTGCAAGATCGCCGAGATCTGAGCCTCTTCCTGGATGATGCGGCTGGCGCCTAGGGCCGACATCCGCACCCGGGCCATCGGGCTGTCCCCAATGTTGACAAAGTCCGCCCCGGCCTCGGCCACGCGCTTGGCCGCTTCCACCAAGCGGTGGGTGTTGACCCCGCGCGGCGGGTCTAACTCGACGCTGACCACGAAGCGGCTTTGACGAATCCGCTCCACCACCGTCTCACCGGTGGTCGCTGGGGCCGGGGAACGCTCCTCGGCCGGAGGAACGGCGGTAACAAATCGCACCGTCCCGCTCGCCGGGGCCGCCCCCCGGTCCAGACCTTGCGCCATGGCGGCGATGTGTTGCGGACCAATCCCGCAGCAGCCCCCGACCAAGGCGCAGCCGGCGTCGCGCAGCAGGGGAACCAGGTGGGCCACGTACTCTGGAGTCGCCTGATATCCCACCCGCCCCTCCATCCAATGCGGCTGGCCGGCGTTGGGAAAGGCCGCTAGGCCGATCCCGTGGGCGCGGGTAATCGGGGCCATCCGCAAGACGGCATCCAGCAGCGGCGCCGGACCGCTACCGCAATTGGCCCCCACCAGCCAAGGCGGTCCCCCGGGCAGATGGGCGGCCGCCTCGGCGGCCGCCTCTGGAGTCACGCCATAGAGCGTAGTCCCCTCAGGGGAGAAGGCAAAGGAGACCACCACCGGCAGCACGCTCTCCAAGCGAATGGCCCGTACCGCAGCCCGCATGGTGCCAAGGTCCGACAAGGTCTCGACGATAAACCCGTCCACCCCACCGGCCAAAAGCCCGGCCACCGCTTCGCGATAAATCGCCACCGCCTCTTCTTCGGAGATCGAGGATTTCAGCGGCGCCTCCACCGGTTCCGCCAACGGGCCGAGCGCGCCGAGGATAAAGACGGTTTCGCCGAACATGTCCCTGGCGTAACGGGCCAGTTGGGCGGCCCGGCGGTTGAGAGCAAACACGTCGGCGCTCTGCCCCAAGGTTTGGAGCTTGCTCCGATTGGCGGAGAAGGTGTGCGTCTCCAACACCCGGGCCCCGGCCTTGAGGTATTCCAGGTGCAGCCCGACCAATTGGTCGGGGTCCTTAAAGACCACCAAAGGCAGGTCTCGCAAAGACACCCCTCGGTTAAGAAAGTAGGTGCCGATGGCGCCGTCGGCCACTAAGCAGTGGCCTTCTCGGATAGCCACTTGAAGTTCACTCATGCCAGCCCTCTGCATTCCGGATCTCGCGCACCGCTTGCACCACGACCGCGAGCTTATCCCTCGCCTCATCCCAGGTCCGCGTCTTGAGCCCACAGTCCGGATCTACCCAAAGCCGTTCCGGGGGCACGATCTCCAGCGCGCGGTAGATTCCGGCCTTGACCTCGTCCACCGTCTCCAGCCGATGTCGATGTACGTCGACCACCCCAATCGCCAACTCTTTATCCTTCGGCCAAGGGTGGCGCTTGAGGAGGTCCAGCAACGCAAAGTGTTGGTTGGCCGCCTCCAAGTCGAGCTGGGTCACCGGCAAGTCCAACAATCCCGGAAAGATGGTCTCGAACTCGCCGTAACAGACGTGGCTGATGGTGTAGGCGGAAAGCCCCTGGGTCACGATTCCCATCGCCTCGATGGCCAAGTCGAGTTCCTGGGGGCGGGTGGAGATGGCCGGTTCATCGATCTGGATGTAGGACGCTCCGGCCGCCACCAAGGCCTCCGCCTCCGCCCGCACCAGATGCGCCAAATCAAGGACCAAGCTGCGACGGTCGGGATACGCCGCGTTGTACGACCAGTCGCAGATGGTGTAAGGACCGGTCAGCATGCCCTTGACCGGCTTTTGGGTCAAGGCTTGGGCCTGGCGCCAATACGGGACGGTGAGTCCAGGCTCGGCCTGGACCCGGCCCACCACCATCGGCTTGCGGTAGTAGCGGTTACCGTACGAGCGGACCGGTAAGGACTCCTCGAACCCCTGCCAGTGCTCGGCAAAGTAGGCCACCATGTCCCCTCGTTCCATCTCGCCGTGCACCAGGATGTCCAGGCCCAACTCCTCTTGGAGGCGGATCACCGCCGCGGTGGCCTTGCGCTCCTCCTCAGCCAGCGCCTCCCGGCTGATCTCGCCCCGGCGAAACCGCCCGCGGGCCACCCGCAACGCCTCCGGCTTGGGGTAACTTCCCACGCTGGTGGTGCGTAACATGCGTGTCATCTGCTCTGTTTCCCCCATTTCTGTCACAAGATTGGCCCGGTTACTGCACCGGCGAGCGTCCGGTCACCAGGTCGCGGGTCTTGGCGAGACACTCGACCTTGGCGATGGCCCGGTCAGGTGGCAACAACTCCAGGCCGCTGGTCGGGCAGAGAATCACCCGCTCTTGCCCTTGTCGGGCCAACACGGGCTCCAATTGCTGGGCCAGTTGGGTTGGCTCTTCCAGGCGGGCATCGCGGGCGTCAATCGCCCCCACCCCCAGGACAAACGGCAAGCGCGTCGATTGAGCGACCTTCCAAAGTCCAGGATCGGCCACGAAGTCGAGATAGATGGCGTCCCAGCCGAGGCTGGCCATCGGCTCAAGCCAATTGGCGCTGGGCCCCCAGTACAAGGCCAGCGATTGGGCAACCGGGGCGGAAATCCCCTGCTTGAGCTGCGTCATCCCCTCCACCACTTCGCTGACCGTAAACTGGCCGCGGGTCAGGCTGGGCTCGTCCCACTGGATCTCGGCCACGCCCAGTTCGGCCAAGCTTTCCACCTCTAACTGCAGGATCTCGATCCAGTCCGCCAGCAGGCGTTCCCGGCGGTGGTAGGTCAGGTCCTCGGACAGGTCCAAAAAGGTGAACGGGCCGGGCAAGGCCACTTTGAGGGGCAGACGGGTCATCCGCAAGGCCTGCCGCGTCCACTCGGCCAACGTCCCGCCTTGAAACTGCACGTAGCCGCGGATCACCGGATGGCGGTAGTAGAAGTTGTTGTCATAAAGGCGCAGTAGTCCCTCGGCCGATACGTTGTCGACGTCCCGCACCAACGGGTCAAAGAGGTCGTTCCAACGAATTTGCCCATCTGTGGTCCGGTCGATCCGGTGCTCCTCGGCCAAGCGCAGGACGCGCTCGGTGACTTGCCGAAAGGTGGCGTCGAGCTCCCGAGGGCCGATTTGTCCGCGCTCGAACCGGTTGATGGCAGAGCGCACGCTGGGCCCGGGGCCGGCCGGAATCTTGGGGAAGGAGCCTTGCAACGCCGTTTTCATGCTGGTCTGGGCCTCCAATCGCAGAACATTCTCCGGACAGAAAAAGACGCCTCGAAGAGGCGTCAAAGCGGTACGCACTCTTCTCATCTTGAGCACCGCAATCTAGTGCCGTGCTCGGGAGTTGGCACCGTCTAACCACCAGGGTTAGGGTTGCCGGGCTTCATCGGGCCGTTCCCTCCGCCGCTCTGGATAAGAAGGCGTATTTCACCGGATTCTTAATACG
>JAIMAE010000167.1 GCA_023512105.1 Bacillota bacterium
ACCCGCTCCCCACTCCAGTAGTCGCGCCCTTGGTCCAAACGCGGGCGGGGGAAGAACGCCGCCAGGGATTCCAGGGTTAAGGCGGAGAGCGAGACGGGAATCGGGGTTCTAGCCACGACCGAGCTTCCTCCCTTGTCGCAAAGTGGCCCCCAGAAGGCCGGAGAGTATTGTCGGGAAAGCGAGGGATGGCGGATGCAACTGAAGTGTCAGTTGTGCGGCGCGGTGGACGAGGTGACGGTCTGGAGCCACGAATACGAGTCGCAAAAACGGGCTCCCAACACCCCCTACATCTGTCCGCGCTGCCGCGACCGGATTCAAGTCGAAGCCCGGGAACAGCAAAAGCCTCGCGGTCACTAGCCCTATTATAGCAGGCAATATTGGCGGGGCGGATGGCGCGTGTTAAGCTCAAGAGGAGCCGGGTCGGGGACGAGGGCCCCGACGAAGCCAGAGCAACACGACGGGATAGCGAGGTAACGCCGGTGATTCGTGGAATCCGAGGGGCCACCACGGTAGACCGCAACCAACGGGAGGACATCCTCTCCGCCACCGAGGAATTGCTCCAGCGCATGGCGGAACTGAACGGAGTGTCCCCCGAGGAGATGACGAGTATCATCTTTACCATGACGCCTGACCTCAACGCCGCCTTTCCCGCCGAGGCGGCGCGGCGGCTAGGATGGAAATACGTGCCGTTGATGTGTATGAGCGAGCTGGCGGTACCGGGATCGCTTCCGCGCACCATTCGCGTCTTGATGCAGGCGGAAACCGCGCGACTGCAAAGCGAGGTGCGCCACGTCTACCTGCGCGAGGCGCGGGTGCTGCGCAGCGACCTCGAACCGGTGGACGCCGCGGGCGGGTCCGAGCATGAGCGGTAGGCGCCGGCTGGTGATCGCCGTCGACGGGCCGGCCGGGGCGGGAAAGAGCACGGTTGCCAAACGGGTCGCCGAACGGCTCGGTCTAGATTACCTGGACAGCGGGGCCATGTATCGGGCCCTGGCCTGGAAGGCCTTAAAACGGGGGATCGACCTCCGGGATGAGGACCAGCTGACGGCGCTCTTGGCCAAGACCAGTATCGTGTTGGACAGCGATCCCCAAGGCCGCCCCCGCATTCGGGTTGACGGCCAAGAGGTGGGCGAGGCCTTGCGCTCCCCGGAAGTCAACGCCGCCGTCTCCCTGGTGGCGGGATTTGCCCGGGTGCGGGCAGAGATGGTGGCCCGCCAGCGCGAGATGGCGGCCGCCGGCGGGGTGGTGATGGACGGCCGGGACATCGGGACCAACGTCCTCCCGAATGCCGACCTCAAGTTTTTCTTGACCGCCTCCCTGCGGGCCAGGGCCGAGCGCCGATGGCGGGAGCTGAGGGACCAGGGGTTTGCCGTCGACCTGGAGACGGTGGCGGAAGAGATCGCCCATCGCGACCAACTAGACGCCGGGCGGGCCGTGGGTCCCCTGCGCCAGGCCCCCGACGCCATCTTGATTGACACCACGGACAGCGATATCGAAACGGTGGTAGAGGAACTGTTGCGGTATTGCCGACCCCGCGTGTGCCGGTCATGATGTACTGCCTCTTCTATTGGCTGATGCGGGCGGTCTTCGGCCTGTGGTTTCGGCTGCAGGTGCGGGGCATGGAACGGGTCCCCCGGCAGGGGGCGGCGATCGTGGTCGCCAACCACCGCAGCGGCTTTGACCCGCCCCTGATGGGCGCGTTGTTGCCCCGCCCGGTGTACTTCATGGCCAAGGCCGAACTGTTCCGCTTCCGTCCCTTTGCCTGGTTGATCTCCGCCTTGCACGCCTACCCGGTCGACCGCGGTCGGGCGGATCGGGCGGCGCTTCGCCGCTCTCTACAGCTTTTGCGCAATGGGCAGGCGCTCCTGATCTTTCCCGAAGGGCATCGTTCGCCCGACGGGAGATTGCAGGCCATGCGAGGCGGGGTTTTGGTGATGGCCCAGATGACCGGCGCCCCGATCATCCCGGTGGCGATCGCCGGACGCTATGGCTTCCGAGGGAAAATCGCCGTCTCGGTGGGTGCGCCGTTTACCATCGGGCGGGAGGCGGATCAGGAGGAGGCGCGCCGCCGCCTCTACGACGCCATCTCCGGCGAGCTCACGCGGGCTCAGGCCTTGCTGGGCTGAGGCGGGATTGCGAAAAATGTTGGCTTGTTTATCGGTTCCGGTATAATATGTAAAGAACTACCCCCTGACCAACCGCGGGACGGTCTGGGAGGGACGTGGGGAGGCGGCAGGTTATGGACGAAGAGAAGGACGAGCTGAGGACGGAGGGCCACCACCAGGAACCGGAGAAAGAGAGCAACGACGAGGCGGAACCCATGGACATGGAAGCTTCCATGGCCTATGCTCCGCTCGAGGAAGTGCACCCGGGGGAAATCGTGAAGGGCAAAGTGGTGCACATCTCTAACGACGGAGTACTGGTGGATGTGGGCGCCAAATCCGAAGGCATCATCCACCTCCAGGACCTAAGCCACCGCCGGGTCGATCGCCCTGAAGAGGTTGTCCACCTGGGAGAGGAAATTTCGGTATACGTGCTCGGGTACGAGGGGGAGGAGGGCACGCTCAAGCTTTCCAAGCGCCGGGCTGATGAGATGGTGGCTTGGGAGCGCTTGGAGGAGTGCCTGAAGACCGGGGAAATCATTGAGGCTCCCGTGACCGAGGTGGTCAAGGGCGGGTTGGTGGTGGACGTTGGTCTGCGAGGGTTTGTGCCAGCTTCCCACGTCGCGCGAGGGTTTGTCAATGAGCTAGAGCCGTTTTTGGGGCAGACCCTGCGGCTGAAGGTGATCGAGATTGACCGGGCCAAGCGGCGGGCCATCCTCTCCCGCAAGGTGGTGTTGGAAGAGGAGGCCAAGCAGGCGCACGACCAGCTGTGGAGCACGATCGAGGAAGGGCAGATCCGCGAAGGGGTGGTCAAGAGTCTGACCGACTTCGGCGCCTTCATCGACCTCGGTGGAGTGGATGGACTGCTTCACATCAGCGAAATGTCGTGGAGCCGGATCAAGCATCCTTCCGAAGTCTTAAGCGTCGGCCAGACGGTGCGGGTTAAAGTGCTCCGTCTGGATCGCGAAAAGGAAAAGATTTCCCTGGGGCTGCGCCAGGTGACCGGAAACCCCTGGGATACGGTGGCGGAGCGGTATCACGAGGGGGAGATCTACACCGGTAAAGTCGTGCGGCTGGCCACCTTTGGCGCCTTCGTGGAGCTGGAGCCGGGGGTGGACGGACTGGTGCACATCTCCCAGCTGGCGGACCGCCGGGTGCAGGTGCCGAGCGAGGTCGTGCACGTGGGCGACGTCATCCGCGTCAAAGTCCTGCACGTCGACCCTCAAGCCAAGCGGATCTCGCTGTCCAAGCGGGAGGCCGACGAGGTCGACCAGGAGTACGACCTGCCGCAAGAATCCTCCGAGGAACCGGAAAACCCGATCGGGGAGCGGTTGAACGCCTACCATGCCGGCAACTGGGACGACGAGGGATAGCGGCCCTGAAGCTTCTGCCGCTGGCCGCGTAGCCATCTACGCGGCTTTTTCCATCTCCACCCGCCGTGCATAGCCAAAGCGCCGTGGGGCCAGCCTGGTTGGTAAAACGACCGAGGGTGGGCGTCATGGCCCGGTTGTGGATGGTAGCGCTTTGGCTTGCCGGCGGAATCGGTTGGTGGGGAGGGTTTGGCCCGAGGTGGCCCGGCTATACCGGAATTCCGGCCGGAGTGGTGCTGTTCTGGGCATGGAGCGTGGGCCTGTTGGCGTGGCTGAACTGGCCTGCCAGCTCGGTCAATCTGGCCTGGGTATGGCTGGCCCTGGGCTGGCTGGGGGGCGCCTTCAGGGCGGGGAGCCGCGGGCTGGCCCGGGTCCGGATGGTTTGGTTGGTGTGTGCCGCGGGAAGCGTGTTGCTAAACCACACCTGGCCGTTGATGGCCCGCGAGGCCGGGGAACCAGGTGGGTTATGGCTGCCTACGCTGACCGGCGGCCTGGCCGGGGCCGCCTTCGCCGAGACCCCCTTTGGGGCCGCTTATTGGGCCTTAGGGATCCAGTTGATCGGGCTGGGCTTCAACGGCGAGGTGGGCGGCCGCGGGCTGGCCAGCGCGCTGGCCGCAACCCTGCTCGCATTTGCGCTGCGCTGGAGTGCCGCCCGAATGCCTGACCGACTGTGGCCCAGGGTCGGTCCCTTAGGCGTCCGGAGCGCGAATCAGCTCGGCCGGTATCCAGATCGGCAAGCAGAGAAGGGGGAGTAAGGCCGTGGCATTGGTCGCCTTGGTTGGGCGCCCCAACGTCGGCAAGTCGGCGCTGTTTAATCGGATCACCCAGACCCACCGGGCGATTGTCGCCGATCAGCCTGGAGTGACCCGCGATCGGCTCTACGAACAGACCGAGTGGCAGGGGGTCTCCTTTACGGTGGTGGACACCGGGGGGATTTGGGTCGGCGACGAGGCCAGCATCTTGGGGATGACCCTGCGCCAAACCGAGATTGCCATCGCCGAGGCCGATGTCCTGGTGCTGGTGGTAGACGGGCGGGAGGGGGTGACCCCTGCCGACGAGGCGGTGGTAGAACGTCTGCGCCGAACCGAAAAGCCGGTGCTGGTTGCGGTCAACAAGGCGGAGAGTCCCAAGGTGGGGGAATGGGAGTTCTACCAGTGGGGGTTTGGGCAGCCGTACCTCATCTCTGCCATCCATGGGTTGGGCATCGGCGAGCTACTCGATGCCATCGTCGACGCCCTGCCGGACAGCCAGCAATCGCGCCAGCGGGAGGAGGCGGTGCGGGTGGCGATTGCCGGTCGACCCAATGTGGGCAAGTCCTCATTGCTCAACCGGTTGGTGGGTGCCGAACGCACGCTGGTCACTCCGATTGCCGGCACCACCCGGGATGTGGTCGACAGCTACCTGGAACACAACGGCGTGGGTTACCTGTTGTTGGACACGGCCGGCTTGCGCCGCCCGAGTCGCATTGCCGAGGATTTGGAGGCTCGTACGGTGGCCCGCAGTCTGGAGGCGATTCGGCGGGCAGATGTGGTCTTGATCATGCTGGAGGCCACCCAACCCCCGAGCGGACAAGACCTGCGCATCGCTGGACAGGTGGCCCGTTCGCGCAAGGCGGCGGTGGTCTTGCTGAATAAGGCCGATTTGGTGCGGGGGACCACCCAACCGGCGGTGAGGGCGGCCCGCGAACGGTTAGACTTCTTAGCCTACGCCACCATCCTGCCGATCTCGGCCTTAAGCGGCTGGCAGGTCGACGCCGTGTGGGGAGAGATCGAACGGGCGTGGCGGTCGTACTCCCAACGGGTGGCCACCCACACCCTCAATCAGGTGGTCCAAGAAGCCTATCACCTGTCGCCGCCGCCGGTGCGGGGAACTCGGCAACTTCGGATCTACTACACCACCCAGGTGGCAATCCGCCCTCCCCACATCGTCTGTTTCGTCAACGACCCGGAGCT
>JAIMAE010000168.1 GCA_023512105.1 Bacillota bacterium
ATCTCGGGAGAAACTTCCACCGCCTCCGGTTGCCAGCTGCGTGCGGGGTCGGCTCCGGGATGACCGCTGGCTCCGAGAAGATGCTTGAGGAAGTATTCATGCCCCTTGCCGCTTGAACCCAGCAGGTTTGACCTCCAAACAAACAAGACGCGAGGGAAATTTGCCGGGTCGTCGGGATGTTCGACTGCCCAAGGGATGGCGCCGTCGACCAGGCGGCGGGCAATCCACTCCACCACCTCGGCATCGGAGGTACACCCGGCCGCGCGAGCCTCCTTCACCACCTCAAGTGGGTTGCGGCCCCACTGGGGGTAGAAGGGGAGCCATCCCAAGCGCACCGCCAGCGCGTTCATGTCGGCGGGATGCATGCCGGCGTAGCGGCCACCCCAGGGCACGGAAAGCGGAGCCAGCGGGCGTTCTTCGTAGCGAAATTGGTCGGTGGCGAAATAGAAGAAAGAGGTGCCATTCATCTGTCGGGGCGGGCGCAGCCAGTCCAGGGCAAAGGCCACGGTGCTCCAGCCCTCCAGCGGCCGCACCTTCTCTTGGCCCACGTAGTGGGCCCATCCGCCGCCGTTGACTCCTTGGCTGCCGGTTAGCAGTACCAAGGCGATAATCGACCGATAGATGAGGTCGGAGTGGTACCAGTGGTTGGTCCCGGCCCCGAGCGCGATCATCGAACGCCCGTGGGTACGGGCGGCGTTGTCGGCAAACTCCCGGGCGACCCGGATCGCGTCTTCGGCCTTCACCCCGGTGATTGCTTCCTGCCAAGCCGGAGTGTAGGGGAAGAGGTCGTGGTATCCCTGCGGGTACTGGCCACCCAGCCCGCGGTCGATGCCGAGGTGTGCCAGCAGGAGGTCGTAGACGGTGGTGACGACCCAGGTCACTTCACCGAGGCGTACCTCGCGGATAGGGACCTCGCGCTCCAAGGTCTCGCTGCTCCCTCCACCAAAGTATGGAAAGCGGACGCGGCGGGTCGGCGCGTTTTCGTCTAGCAAGGATAGGCGTACCTCCAAGGGATCGCCGGTCTCTGAGCTGGCTTCTAAGCGCCACTGCCCAGGGGTCTCCCATCGATGGCCCAAGGTGCCGAGCGGCGCCTGGGGTCGGTCGGTGCGCTCATCCCAGATCAACGGCTTGAAAGCGTCGGTGGCACCGGTCCTTCCAAGGTCGCGGGCGGTCAGGAACCGGTCGGCCACCCAGTGGTCGCCCTGTGGCCTTAAGGTGACCAAGAACGGCAGGTCGGTGAACCGCCGGGCGTAGTCCAAAAAGTAAGGGGTGGGGTGGTCGACGTAGAATTCCCGCAGGATGACGTGGGCCATCGCCAAAGCCAGCGCGGCGTCGGTGCCCGGCCGGGCGGCGAGCCAGCAATCGGCAAATTTGACGTACTCGGCGTAATCGGGGCTGACGGCCACCACCTTGGTTCCTCGGTAGCGCGCCTCGGCCAAAAAGTGAGCATCCGGGGTGCGGGTCATGGGAAGGTTGGTGCCCCAGATGATGAAATAGGTGGCGTTGTACCAATCGGCGCTCTCCGGGACGTCGGTCTGTTCGCCCCAGATTTGGGGTGAGGCGGGGGGTAGGTCGGCATACCAATCGTAAAAACTCAAAACCACGCCGCCCAGCAGGGAGAGGAAGCGGGCTCCGCCCGCATAGCTGACCGGCGACATCGCCGGAATCGGGCTAAAGCCGACCACCCGGTCCGGCCCCCAGTGGCGAACGGTGTCTAGCACCGCGGCGGCAATCAGTTCGGTCACCTCAGGCCAGCTGGCCCGCACCCAACCGCCTTTGCCGCGCACCGACTGGTAGCGCCGGCGGCTCTCGGGGTCTGCGGTGATGTGCCGCCACGCCTCCAGGGGATTGCCGGTTCGGGCCTTGGCCTCCTGCCACAGCTGCCACAGTTCTGCGCGGACGTAAGGGAATTTAATCCGCCCGGGGTTGTACAGGTACCAGGAGTAGCTGGCACCGCGGGGGCAGCCTCGGGGCTCGTATTCGGGAAACTCTTCCCCCAGCGAAGGATAATCGGTGGCTTGGGTCTCCCAGGTGACAATCCCATCTTTAACGTGTACCAGCCAGCTGCACGATCCGGTGCAATTGACCCCGTGAGTGGACCGCACCACGCGGTCGTGTTGCCATCGCCCGCGATACAACTGCTCCCAGTCGCGGTCGCGGACGCTCTCTTCGCTGTGGCCCCGGTTAAAGCGCGGGCCGTGGCGCAAGTAATAGAGGGTTTTGGTCAAGGCGTTTTTGGAATTAGCCATGGGACGAGCCTCCCAACTTCGGCGCAGGATGATGGGGTGCAAGAGGCAAGCCTCCGGGGGTGGCCAGCGCCTCCAAAACCTCGTCGAGGGACGGGGCATTGGCCGCGACCAAGATCAGATGGTCGACGGCCTCGAAATCTGTGACCCGGCGCACCGCCTCGGCGACTTCGGGCGGCAGAGTGCCGAAGCGCATGGTAAGCACCTGCAAAAGGTCTTGGCGGTCCTCGTCGCTGGCTATCCGAGGCCTCTCCTGGGTCTGATGAAAATCCATGGTCGCAACCTCCTCTGGATGCCTACGTCTTTGGGTGATTGCAAGCTCAGGGAGCGCGCCGATGCGAGCTCGGGGAAGGCCGCGGACGCTCTTGGGGCGGGGTCGCGGCCGGCTGCCTGACCCGGCGCAGGCTCCACTCTGCCACGCCCAGTCCGGCAACCAGGCACCAGGCCAACAGCCCGACCCAGATGAAGATATGGCCGATCGGCGCGAGCAGGCGGGCGCCGGGGACCTGGGAGAAGGTCATGGTGGCGGTGGCGTACATCCCGAGCGGGAAGACGATGCTCCATTCGGCCGGGTGATAGGCCAGCCGTTCTCGGCCGACGAGATACTTCCATCCTCCCAGGAGCACCAGCAGGGGAATCCACGCGCTGCCCCACGCCCACAGCACCAAGGCGATGCCGGTGACAAAAGGATGGAGGGTGGCCAACAAGGTGGGTGGAGGGGGCAGGATCAGCAGTCGGGCTGCCGCCAGTACCGTGATCGCGGTGGCCCCCATGTTAATCCAATATGGTGGGGTCAGGTCTTCGGCGGTGACCGGACGGAAGAACAGGCGGTCTAGGATCAGCCCGATGAATAGCAGGTAGAGGACCACTCCCAGCGCCCAAAACACCAACGCCACCAAGACGAAGAGCTCGCGATGGAGGGAGTCGTAGAGGGCCAGGGCACTGGCCAAGGTGGAGACGGACTGCTCGGCCACCACCGCGATCAGCCAAGCGCCGTTGATGGCGGTAAAGGCCACCGTCTCGCCGACGATGAACTGGGTAAACAGCCCGTAGAACAGCACCACCCACATGCCTATCCCTACGGCCCCGAGTCCCATCGCGATGGCTGGCCAACCCCCGAGCAGGCTGCGTACCGCCAGCACGTTGGAGCCGGCGGTGATGGTAAAGTAGCCAAACGCTCGAGCGGGGTCCGCTAGGTCGCGCCGGGTGGCCTCAGGAAAGCGCCAAGCCCGTGCGACATAGAGTACCCACAGGATGAGGTAGGCGACGCCGCCGATAAACCAGAGGGCGGTCGAGATCGAGCGCCATCCCGGGGCTCCAAGCCAGAGCGCGGTGGAGACGATCTCGGTGCCCATGACCAAAGCAAAGTAGCCTGGGTAGAGCGTGCGGAGGTGGTCCGGTGTGACCGCAAGCCGTGTTATCACCGCCGATCTCCTCTCCCGAACTGAGCGAGTAGTATTGGAAGACGCATGTGTTCCGGGATTCATTATCGTAAGACCTGCGGTAGAAAACCCACGGCCGAATGTCGGAAAAGCCAAGGTCGTTCCGAATTAATCCCTTTGGGTCAGTCGGTGCCTGGCGGTGGTCCGTTAGTGCCGGGTACCAGGTCCAGACGGGCCGGTCAAGACTCCACATCCAGCAAGGTGTGGCGGTGGGGATGGGGGAAGAGGACCACTTGCAAGATCGACTGCTCAAGCGCGGTGACCGAATGCGGGACCTCGGGGGCGAGGACGACATTTTGTCCGGCCTCCAGGGTGACGCGGTCTTGGTCCACCTCCACCGCCACCTTGCCCTTTAGGACCTGAATCCAGGCGCGGCTAGAGGTTTGGTGCTCCCGCAAGGCTTGGCCGGGTTGGAATCCGAACCACACCACCAATCCGTCTGGACTCTCAAACACCCGGCGAGTGGTAAACCGATCCGGGTCAAAACGGACTAACTGCGCGGTGTCATACACCGTCATGACGGCGACCTCCTCCTTATAGCGCAGGCGTTGACCTTGAGTCCCCTAGGAACCTCGGCCTTTACCTGTAGGCTACCCACGATCGGTCCTAAGGAACGTGATCCCAGTCACAAACGCCTCGAGGAGAAAATGCGGCGGGACCGCAGCGCCAAAGAAGGGAAAATGAGCGATGCGGGGAGACCCGCCACGCCCAGTGCAAGGGCCGAAGCTGGAGCCGGGCACATCGGTTGGCCCGAAGCTCTGACTTCGGCCCTTGGCTGCTTGTCCTCAAACCCCTAGTTCGCGAGCGATTTGTTCCAGTGGCTTGCCGACCACCTCGTGGGTCATGGTCCAGGAGATGACGGCGTTGACCACCCAGAGCACGCCCAAGAAGAAAAAGAAGACGACCGGCGGCGTGTTCAATCCGATCAAAATCCCGATGATCGGCGGGGCGACAATTCCTCCGCCTCGCTGCCACAGTCCGCCCCACGCCACCCCGGTAGCTCGCAGGGCGGTGGGGTACAGTTGGCTGAGATAGGCAAACGCCACCCCTCCCGCTCCCACTCCAAAGAGGGCTGCGGCCGCGCCCAAGAGGATGATCGAGGTGGTGCCGTGCGCGAATGCCCAGATCATCAGGAAGACTCCTCCGAGCAGATGGCCGAAGGTCAGGGCGCGTCGGAACCCTACGGTATTTACCAACAGGCCTCCGATCAGGCTCCCCAGCGCCCCGGACCCGGTGATGGTGGCGGCGAAGAGGAAGCTGTGGGCCTGGCCAAAACCCATGCGCAGGAAGATCGTGGGCAGCCAGGAGGAGAGCCCGTAGAGCACGATTCCGGCGATAAACTCGATCATCCAAATTCCGGCGGTCAACCGCGCGTATTTGCCGACGAAGATCCGCCCCAGAGGAACCGGTTGCGTGGCCTCGGCCACCGGCTGGCCGGCCAGGGTTGCACCCGCGGCTTCTGGCACGGTGGAGAGCCAGTTGACGATTCGATGGGCCTCGTCAAGCCGCCGGTGCTGCACCAAGTAGCGCACGCTTTCCGGAAGTCCGGCCCAGACCGCGAATACCAACAGGGTGGGGATGGCTCCCATCCAGAACAGCGACCGCCAGCCGTAGTGCGGGACCAGAGCGATGGCCAAAAACCCCGCCAGCACGGTGGAACCCGCCCAGAAGAAGGTGGAGAAGATGAGCAGGCGCCCGCGGTAGCGGGTGGGCATGAACTCGGCCACGTAGGTGCC
>JAIMAE010000169.1 GCA_023512105.1 Bacillota bacterium
ACGGCCCGGCGCCGGTAGTAGAGGGACAAGGCGTCGGTCAAATCCACCAGCACCCGCTCCGGCTCGATCTGCCCCAGCCACCCCACCGTCCGCAGCTGGTAAAAGAGCGCCCCGTCGACCTCTCCCATCAACTCGGCCACTCGCGTTTGGATGGCGGAAGAATCGTACCGCGCGGCGGTGAGGGGCCAGTGGGGGCGGCGGATCAGCCCGGACCAGGCAGGCACCACCGACGGAAGGCCCACCACCGCCAGCTGGTAGGGCGGCTCGCCGCCGCCCCCGGGCACGGCCAAGGTCACCTGGTGGCGCCCGGCCAGCAGGCGAATCCAGGCGTCGAGCCGAACTCGGTCGCCTTGGCGCGCCGGCCAGGGCCAGCTCCCAGCGACCACCAGGATCCGCATCAGGCCCTCCCCCCGCAAAGCTCCAGGTATCCCTGGTGGGTCAGCTCGGCCGTGCGCTCCCAGGAAAACTCGGCCGCCCGCAGCCGGCCGCGCTGAGCGAGGTCTGATCGCAGCGCCGGATCTTGCCACAGCCGGTCCATGGCCGCGGCGATCTGGGCCGGGTCGGCCGGCTCGACGTAGAGCGCGGCCTCGCCCGCGACCTCGGGCAGCGCCCCGCGGGCGCTGGCGACCACCGGGCAGCCGTACTGCATGGCCTCTAACACCGGAAGGCCAAACCCTTCGTCAAAGCTGGGGTACAAAAAGGCCCGCGCCCCGCGATAGAGCGCCTCCAGTTGGCCGTCGTCGACCATGGGGCGAAAGCGCACCCGATGGCTTACCCCCAGGGCGTGGGCCCACGCCTGGGCTAAGCCCAAAGCTCGCTCCTCAAGCCCCACCACCTCTAGCCGGATGTCGCGCTGTTGGCACAACCCCAGCGCGGTCAGCACCCCGCGTAAATTTTTGCGGGCGTCCAAAGCGCCGAGCATCAGCAGATAGGGCCCTGGCGCAGGCTGGCCCATCGCATCTCCCGCAGACCCCTTGGCGGCCAGCGGAGTAACCCGGATGGTCCGGCCGTCCAGGTGGAAGGTCTCCCGGATTTCTCGGGCCGAATGCTGGGAGACGGTGAAGATCAGCCTGGCCCGCGGGGCCAAAACCCGCAGGGCGTTCATCCGATAGAGGCGGCTTACGCGGTGGCGCAGGGGAAGCTCGGCCGGGAAGCTTCGCCCGCGGTGCCACTCGATGACGTCGTGGATGGTCAAGACCAGCGGGGCGGGCGAGAGAAGCGGCCCGATGTTGGCCGTGCCGTGCAGGAATTGGGCCCGGTGGCGCAAGGCCGCCCGGGGAAACAAGAGCTGCTCCCACACAAAGAAGTTGGGGGCGGCCAGGCGCACCACCGGGTACCAGCGCCCGAGCTGGGAGGCCACCACGGGGTCCAGGCTCTGGTCGCCAAACAGCAGCAACTGGTACGGGCGGGGCTTGGGACCTAGGCCAGAGAGCACCTGGTAGACGTACTCGCCGATCCCCCGCCGTTGGCGGCGCAAGCCGTAGCGGGCGTCGACGGCAATCGTCGGTCCCTTCATCGCCCGCTCCGCCATCGGTGCGGCACCAAAATCAGACCGGCGCTGACCTCCAGCGCCTGCATGCGAAAGCGCAGGAGCGGCCGCGCCTCCCACCTCCGGCGCCCCTGGGCGTCAAACAGCGCGCTGTCCAGCTCATACTCCCCGGAGGCCAGCCAAAGTTCCCGCAACTCCAGCGCCACCCGCGTCCGCCCGGGTTCAAAGCGCACCGTCACTTGATCGCGCAACCCCGACCACTGGGCGATCTCCAGCCCGTCCGGCCGGCGCAAGGTGCAGTCCAGGCTGCCCACGAAGACCTCGTCCCCGCGGTTCTCCCACTCCCACTCCACGGTCACCGGCTCGCCGGCCCGCACCTGGTCCACCGCCCGACCCTGCACCCGCAGGCTGGCCTCCTTGAGCGCCAGGTCGCCCTCGGCCAGCGACTCCGGTGCCCGCGAGGTCACCTCGCCCTCCCCGAGCAGGGATTGCCGGTAGGCGTGGACCACGTCGCGCGGGCTCCCCTGGGCGCGCATCACCCCGCGGTCCAACCACAGTGCCTGATCCATCAGGCGCTCCACCGAGGAGAGGTCGTGGGAGACCAGGAGGATGTTGACCCCATCGCGCTTCATCCGGAAGATCCGGTCCATGCACTTCTGTTGGAAGGCCTCGTCGCCCACTGCCAGCACCTCGTCGACGATCAAGAGCTCGGGTTCGACGCTGGTGGCCACCGCAAATCCCAGCCGGGCGTGCATCCCCGAGGAGTAGTACTTGACCGGGGTGTCGATGAAGGGCCGGATCTCGGCAAAATCGATGATCTCCTCCATCTTGCGCTCGATCGCCCGGCGGGGAATCCCCAAGATGGAGGCGTTGAGGATCACGTTCTCGCGGCCGGTGAAGTCGGGATGAAACCCCGCCCCGAGCTCGATTAAGGCCGAGACTCGCCCGCGCACGGTGACCCGACCGGTGGTGGGCAGCATGGTGCGGGTGACGATTTTGAGCAGGGTGCTCTTGCCCGAGCCGTTGTTGCCGACGATGCCAAAGCTTACCCCTTCCGGCATCTCAAAGGTGACGTCGTGCAGCGCCCAAAACGGCTCCGCCGGCGGTCGCCGACGTCCCGGAACCATTTGCAGCAAGAGGTTGCCCACGCTGTCGGCGCGGTCGCGGCGCAGCTGAAAGCGCTTGGAGACATGTTCTACGGCCAGGTAGGCCACCTTACATCACCTCGGAGAAGACCGGCTCGATCCGTTTGAACAAGGCCAGGCCGGCCACAAACACAAAGGCGGTCCAGGTGGCGGCCGACCACAGATAGGTGGGATCCTGCAGGTGGCCGGTGAAGATCAGGTCGCGCTCCGCCTGAAAGATCCCTCCCATCGGATTGAGCAACAAGACCGTCCGCAATCCGGCCGGGATGGTGGTGATGGCGTACATCACCGGCGAGAAGTACATCCACACCATCAACAACAGCCCTACCAGCTGGTTGACGTCTCGGTACAAGACGTTAAGCGCCGCCACCATGTAGCCGATGCCCAGGGTAAACAGCATCTCCATCCCCAACACCGGCAGCACCCACAGTGCCCCCCAGTGTACCGGCACGCGATATAAGGCCACGAAGACGGCCAAGACCAACAGACTAAACAAAAAGTCGATGAAGCGGGCCAGCACCGAGGCGGTGGGCAGCACCACCCGGGGAAAGTAGATCTTGGCCAACAGCGCGGCATTGCCGGAGATGCTGCCGGTGGCCGACATCACCCCGTTGGCAAAGAAGTTCCAAAAGGTCAGCCCGGTCAAGAGGAAGACCACATAGGGAATCGGCTTGGAGGAGGCGTGGAAGATCACCCCGAACACAAACCCAAAGATTCCGGCGGTGGTCAGGGGGTTGATGATGGCCCAGTACAGCCCCAACAGCGAATGCTTGTAACGCGTCTCGACGTCTCGCACCGCCAGGTTGCGAATCAACTCGGCCCATAAGATCAGCGAGAGCAGCCGCCGCTTGGCCCGATCCCACAGCCCGGGCCGGGGGGAGGGCAACTGCACCCCGCCGCTCTCACCTCTCACCTTGGCTTCCATCACCTGCACTCACCGGCCTTCAACCCTTCCCGACCAACTGCCACGCCATCAGGTTGTGGGCAATGGTGCCCAGGATCCCGGACTGCGGGTTGACCTTGCCGCTTTGCACCATCTGGAGCACCGTGAGCCACTCTTGCGCTGCCTGTCCCGACTGTCCGCTTCCGGCCGTCTTCCACCAGTGCGCGGCCAGGGAAGGCTGGTGGGTGGTCAAGGCCTCCAGCCCGAAGGCCACCCGTTCGGAACCCGACGGATCCGGCAGGGTGAGGTCTTGCAACATGCCCGCCGGAATCGACCGCTGCTTGGCTTGGTAGAGCGCCACCGCCTGGTGCAACCGATCCAGCCCGGCTTTGGCCACGCTCTGGTTGCTTTGGGCCAGCCCCGTCACCGCCACGTTGTAGAGACCGTCAATCGCCGGATTGAGGCTGGACAGGCGCATCGGCCCCAGCTCCACCGCGTTCAGGTACTGGTCGGCAGCCGCCGCCGGGCTGCCGTTTTGGGCCAGGAACTGGCCGTAGGCCACCCGCAGGTCAGGGTTGGTGGGCTCGGTGCGCAGGGCCTGGGCGAAGGCGGCGCTGACCTGCTGCGGAGTAATTCCGGAGTTCTTCTGTTGCACCAAGGCCGCCTCGCCCTGGGCCAAGAGCTGCCAAGCCGATCCCCAGTTGGCGTCTGCCCCCACCGCCGTCTTCAGGGCGGTGAGCGCAGTCGACGCGTCATGCCGCTGCAGCGCGTTGGAGGCGGCGTTGGTGTACCCCTGGGCCTGGGCCATCAGCCCGGCCAGCACCAGCACCCCCAGCGAACCCAGCCCGGCGCCCCAGGCAGGGGCCGCGACCAGTCGTTCCGTTTGGGCACTGGGCACCGGAGCAGGGCGGGCCAGGCGCATCATCGCTGCCCACGACCCGGCCGCCACCAGCTCCACCCACAGGAAGGAGAAGTCCCAGTCGACGATGCTGTGTCCGAAGATGGCCGCGTTTAGGCCCACCAGACCGGCCAGGCTGCGCCGGCGCTCCGCGCTCTCCAGGCCCCGAGCCTGCCAGACCGCGTAGAGGATGCCAGCCAGCATAGCGGCGTAGGCCAGACCGGCCAGCGCCCCCCCGTCGATCCACCACTGCACCCACCCATCGTGCACCTCGCGCGAGGTGTAGGGAAGCGATTGATACTGGCGGTAGCCGGCGCCCCAGCCGCCGGCCCCGTAGCCCAGGATGGGGCGGGCCTCGGCCATCCGCATCCCGTCGGCCACGAACACCCCGCGCTGCCAGATGCTGAGCTGCCGCGGGTTGACCTCAAGCAGCCGGGTGTAGAGGGAGGCCGGCAGGACGTGGGTGAACCAAGGCAGAAGCTGCCGGGGGGAGGGTCCCGCCACCCGAAGGGTGGTCAGCTCGGCGGTGCCGTGGACCGGGGTGACCTGGACCGAAAGCGCGGCCGCCGAGGCAGGTAGGTTGGGGATGGAAACGCTGCCCGCCTTGTCTACGGTGGCCGTCTTTAAGGTGGTGGTGGCGTCGTAGCGGGATTCGGCCACCAAACTCACCCGCACCGGGGCGCTGGCCGCCACCTCGACGGTACCCGAGACCGGGGCGTCGGTGGAGATGGAATAGCCGCTGGAATCCGCCGTCACCGGACGGTGCAGACGAGTGGCCAGGCCCGCCGCCAGCACCACCACCGCCAACCCTGCCAACCCCCCCAAGGCCAGGTTGACCCGGCGCGCCCCCCACCGCCGGCGGTAGCGATGGTAGAGGAACTCAATTCCCAGCCAAGCGGCGGCGATAGCGGCCGCCAGGACCAAGAACAGCAAAGGGCCCAGGGACGACTGGGGTAGCTTGCCCCGCCAGAGCAGGGAGAGGAGCAGACTTCCTATCCCGCCCCCC